>JANRBC010000173.1:927-10977 GCA_030727685.1 Ilumatobacteraceae bacterium | reverse complement strand
CAAATAATCAAACCCAAGACGCCTCACAAAATCCACCTACTGTAGAGACATAGATTCAAATAGTTTTGAGATTTAAATGACTGAGTTGAAACCGCAAATTTCGATTTGTATTCCTACTTATAACGGCGAGAAGTTCATTGCGCGCACAATTCAAAGTGTTCTTGATCAAACTTTTTCTAACTTTGAAATCATTGTTTCAGACGACGGATCAACTGACAAAACTCTTGAAATAGTTCGATCATTCAATGATTCGCGCATCGTACGAATTGACTCTTTAGCAAAAGTTGGCGCTGAGGCCAACTGGAACAACTCAGTGGCTAACGCCCGGGCAGACTTAGTTAAATTGGTTTGCCAAGACGACTTGCTTTACAGGCAATGTCTGCAGACAGAATTTGAAGCAATGTCGCTTTCGGCAAATCAGGACGTTGCTTTTTGCTTCAGCCTGCGCGACTTTGTGACTCCAAAAAATCGATTTATAAAGGGCCGACGAATCGCCAATTCTGATCAGAAGAAGCTCTCAAAGACTCAGATGCTTCGCAAAATAGTTCGCAGTGGCGGCAATCCAATCGGTGAACCAATGGCTATAACTTTTCGCAAATCGGCTTTTGACAGAGCGGGCAAATTTCACGGAGATTATGTAATCGACTTGAACATGTGGGTCGGGCTTTTAGAGATTGGATCGGCCTTATTTATTCCGAGTCGCCTTTCAGCTTTTCGGATCAGTAAAACTTCTTGGACATCGAGCCTGAAGAAATCTCAATTTGGTTCTGTTAGATCACTTGCCAAAAAAATTCGTCAAGAAAATAAAGGTTCAGTTTCTTCGGTAGATCTAGTGCGGGGTCAACTCGTCGGTCTGATTAGGGCGCCTGTAAGGCAGATTGCTTCACAAATAATTTTATTGTGTGATCGGTTTTTCTGGTCTGCTCGTTAGCCAAGCGCCAAAAATTACGATCAGCATTCCGACAATAGAAAGCATCAGAATTTTTTCATCGTTGAATAGCACCCCAAGAAAAGTGCCAACAATTGGAGTGAAGTAAGTCGGGATCATTGACCTCACTGGGCCGGTGCGTTTCAGTAGCGTGCCGAAAAGCAAAAATGCGACTCCTGAACCAAGCGCACCAAGAAAAACTGTGGCACTGATCATTTCTAAAGAAAAAGTAGTTGAGCGCATGGCGACGACTCCGAGCGGTGCCGACAGCAAAGTTGAAATTGCTACAACGCGAAGCATCAGTGTGGCTGGCGAATAGATCGCTTGCAGCGGTCGAGCAATATTTAGACCGACCGCATAACACAAGAGCGCCAAAGTTAAGTAGACAATTCCTTTGAAGTCGGCAGAACCTCCGTCACGAATTGATGGTACTGCGATCAAAAAAATTCCAACAAAGCCAACTACGACGGCAAAGACACGTTGAGGTGAAGGTGCTTTACGCACCCATACTGCGGTGATGATCGCAACGACCACGGGCAATGCGCCATTCATCATGCCCGCGATGCTGCTAGCAACTGTTTGTTCAGCGAGAGGAAACAATAGAAATGGCAGTGCCATCCAAATCAACCCCAAAATTAAAAGTCGAGGTTGATGGCGCCGATCAATTTTCTGACGTGAGCCAGGTATAAAAAATAGAGCGACCATGCCAAAAAACGAACGCCCAAATGGCACGAAAGTTGCCGGGGCATCGCGGATGATGATGTCGATCAACAAAAACGAAGAACCCCAAGTAAGTGCCATCCCGAGGGCCAAAAGCCATTCGAACCAACCGAATTGCAGGTTCGTATCATCTTGAGTTTCTATTGTGCTCTTGGCTGGTTTTTCAGTGCCTGCAGAATGTGAGTTTTCCATCGCGGTTTACTATTCTCGCCGATAGGCATTCAAACACACGGTTCTGAATCGAGGGACGAATGAATAACGAGGTTCATGCGATTGATGCGTTGTCATACGAGCAAAGAAAGTTTTCTCCTTCAGCCGAATTCAAAGCCAATGCAATCGTTTCAGATCAAAGTTTGTATCTCGAGGGTGAACGTGACCTAGAGGCTTATTGGGCGCGTCATGCGCGCGAACTTGTTTCTTGGGCTCAGCCGTTTACCAAGACACTTGAGTGGGATCTGCCGTATGCCGAATGGTTCAGCGACGGCACATTGAATGTTTCGTATAACTGCCTCGATCGTCACGTGCTTGCTGGTCGCGGCGACAAAGTTGCGTTTTACTGGGAGGGCGAACCGGGCGACTCACGCGTTATTACTTATGCGCAACTCTTGGATGAAGTACAAAGATTTGCCAATGTCTTAAAAAGTCTTGGCATCAAAAAAGGTGATCGCGTAAACATTTATTTGCCGATGATTCCAGAGGCAGCGGTGGCAATGTTGGCGTGTGCACGAATTGGTGCGGCCCACAGTGTTGTCTTTGGCGGTTTCTCGTCGCAATCTCTTTCTGACCGAATTAACGATGCCGAGGCAAAACTATTGATAACTGCTGATGGCGGTTGGCGTCGGGGAGAAGTCTTCCCGCTGAAGTCGCAAGCCGATGAAGCATTGAAGTCGACAAAAACGATTGAACATGTCGTGGTCGTGAAGCGTGGCAACAATGAAGTTGCGATGACTCCAGGGCGTGATGTCTGGTATCACGAAGCGATGGCGAAGGCAGATGCGATTTGCGAAGCCGAACCAATGGAGGCCGAACATCTGCTGTTTTTGCTCTATACATCTGGCACAACCGGCAAACCCAAAGGCATCATGCATACAACAGCCGGTTATTTGACGCATGTGACGACGACGTTCAAGTATGCGTTTGATCACAAGCCAGAGACAGATATTTTTTGGTGCACCGCAGATGTTGGTTGGGTTACTGGCCACAGCTACATCGTTTATGGGCCACTGGCAAATTGCGCGACCCAAATTATGTACGAGGGAGTTCCTAACTTCCCGGCAAATGACCGAATCTGGCAAATTATCGAAAAATACAAAGCAACAATTTTTTACACGGCTCCGACCGCAATTCGCACTTACATGAAGTGGGGTGCACAAGAACCAAAGAAACATGATCTGACATCGTTGCGTTTGATCGGCACCGTGGGTGAGCCGATTAATCCCGAAGCATGGATTTGGTACAACGAGAACATTGGAGGTTCGCGCTGTCCGATCATCGACACGTGGTGGCAAACAGAAACAGGTGGAATGATGATTACTCCGTTGCCCGGAGTCACGGTCACAAAACCAGGTTCAGCAACTTTCCCGCTACCGGGCATTGGCGCCGAACTAGTTGACGAACAAGGCAACCGAGTCACTTCAGGTGGAGGATATTTGACGCTCACGACGCCTTGGCCTGGAATGTTGCGCGGCATCTGGGGAGATCAAAAGCGCTATCGCGAAACATATTGGAGCAGATTTCCTGGTCGATACTTTGCTGGTGACGGCGCAAAACTAGACAGCGACGGATATCTATGGTTGCTTGGTCGCGTTGATGACGTCATGAATGTTTCTGGCCACCGTATTTCGACAACAGAAGTTGAGTCGGCGCTAGTTTCACATCCGAGTGTTGCCGAAGCAGCAGTCGTTGGCGCCAATGATGCGATGACTGGGCAGGCGATCATCGCCTATGTGACGCTGCGTGGTGGATTAGAAGTCGATGAAAAGGTTCTACGCGAGCATGTCGCCAAAGAAATTGGTCCGATTGCTAAGCCGAAGATGATTTTTTTTACTCCCGACTTGCCTAAGACTCGAAGTGGCAAAATTATGCGCAGACTTTTGCGCGACGTCGCCGAAGGGCGCAACATCGGTGACACGACGACACTTGCTGATGCATCGGTAGTGAGTGAGTTGCAACGCCGTGCGGCTGAAACTCCGGCTGAAGACTAAAAAGGTTTGTCGCGTTAGTCGCGGAAATTAATAAATTGCAACGGCAAATCTAGATTTGCTGCGCGCAGCATGGCGATCGTTTCTTGCAGATCATCGCGCTTTTTGCCGCTCACTCTGAGTTGTTCGCCTTGAGCCTGACCAGAAACACCTTTTGGTCCTTTTTCTTTTATCAGTTTGTTGATCTCGCGTGCTTTGTCGGCGGGCACACCAACTTTGATCGTCACGACTTGGCGCACGCTTTCGCCAGTTGCCTGTTCAATCTTTCCCCAATCCAAACTCTTTAACGAAATATTTCGTTTGACGAAGCGCTCTTCAAGCAGAACTTTGAGTGCCCGCAATCTGTCTTCGCTCGAGGTTCTAAGGGTCAAGACAAGATCTTTCTGTTCAATTTCAGAATTCGTATCTTTGAAGTCGTAGCGATTCGCGAGTTCACGCTGGGCTTGGTCGATTGCATTGCGCAACTCTTGGCGGTCAACTTCTGAAACAACATCAAAACTTGGCATGGGGAAACGATACCTAAAAGAGATAGCGTGTCGGCGTCAGATGATGTGGGGTCGGTACCCAAGCGGCCAAAGGGAGCAGACTGTAAATCTGCCGGCTTATGTCTACGAAGGTTCGAATCCTTCCCGGCCCACAATCACTTCGGTCTTAGCGAGATAGGGCGTAAGATTTTTAAATGATCATCTCGACCAACGAGTTGCAAAATTATGTTGGGCGCGTGACTATGGTCGATGGCAGTTTTGATCCACTGCATGACGGCCATATCGCATATTTTTCAGAGGCAAAAAAACTCGGCAACCCTGTTTTGTGCAATATCGCATCAGACGAATGGACAAAATCAAAGCACACAGTTTTATTGGGTGCCCCGCAGCGAGCGGTAGTGATTGACGCGATCAAATTTGTTGACTTTGTGCATATTTCGGCTGGCTCAACTGCATCGGTACTTGCTGAACTGCGACCACTTGTTTACGCCAAAGGCAGTGATTGGAAGGCGCGCGGCGGAGTGCCGAAAGAAGAACTCGAAATCTGCAAGACGCACAGCATTCAGGTCGTTTATTTAGAGACGGTGTTTAATTCGTCTTCTGAAATCTTGAAGAAGTTTTCAAGCGAGTCAGGTAAATAATCGCTATGAAGACGTACGACTGTGTGGCTTCATTTCATACGAATCCATACACATGCGGAGTGGCTAGGTTCAATGTTTCGCTGGCCGGTGCTCTGAACAGCAAAGTTTTGTCGTTGGCAGCGGCGTCATCATATGAGTCTGGCAAAGTCTTGCTTTCAATCAAACTGCAAGAAATTGATGATGCCGGCAAGTCACATCTTGAAAAAATCTTGAGCAATTCAAACCTGGCATTCGATATTTTTTTGCATGCCTCTGACGGATCAGATCTTGAAAACCAGCTTTTAAAACGCGCGCAAAAAGTTTTTGCTGCAAGTGCTGAGATCGGTCAAGAAATAAAATCAAGGCGATCCGACGTCGTAAATTTATTTGCACCAGGCGCTCCGATTTCGGCTGTATCAAAGCAATCTGAGATCAGTTTGTTGACTTTCGGTATGGCTCACAAGATCAGCGCTACCGGATATCAGAAACTTGCGAAGATACTTGCCACTTCAAACAAATCGTTTCAACTAGAAGTCTCATCGGCGCTTCATGAAGGCACAAGTTTTGATGCAAATTTCTTTATTGTCGCCGACGAGATTTCGCAGGCGTTCGGTGGAAATGTTGTCTTCCTGGGATTTCTCGCCGACCAAGAAGTCTCGCGCCGTTTACAAGAGACAACTGCGCTCGTGGCGTTTTTTCCAAACGGCGTGCGTGAAAACAACACAACTGTCATGAGCGCCATGGCTCATGGTTGCGCTGTGATCAGTAATTTAGATTCACTGAGTCCGAGTTGGATGAATCATGGTCACAACATTTTTGATATCAACAAGCTCGAAAACTTTCCTGACGCCGCACAGATAGAGAGTGTTAGAAAAAATGCGCAGTCGGCTGTCGCCGAGTTTGGCTTTGACCGACTTGCCTTATTGATTCAAAAAGATTAATTATTGAAATGAAGGTACTAAGAACCTTTGTTCAGATTGGTTTGCGGCTCTTGGCCCTGCCGGTTGTTTTGGTTTTTTATCTGCTGAAAAAATTCGTGATAGTCGAGTTTGTGCTTCCAAATGTCACTTTGTTTGGGCACTTGGCTCTCGAGCCTGAAAAAGTTCTGAGCAACTTTGCGAGCCAGGGGTCAAGATCAGTTGGCGATCCAAAGCGCATTTTGATTTGGTCCCTCGGTAAATCTAAAGACCAAGTGAACAAAGCTCTCGTCAAAATATGGCGACGTGAGTTGTTTGTGCTGCCATCGGCAATTGTTGATGCGATACACCGGGCTAGCAAGTGGTTGCCAAATTTCGAGATGAAGGTCTTGCAGTTTGACAAATTGCATGAGAACGACCACGTTCTTGATCTTTGCAAGTCTCATCTCAAATTCACCGCTTCTGAAACCCAGACCGGCGAGGACTATCTGCGTCATGTCGGAATCGAGCAAGGCGAACCATATATATGTCTCATCGTGCGTGAAGCCGCTTGGGCGCCACCGACTACCGGTGCTTCATCGAGTGGCACATTGCGAAGTCGGTCGTTCGAAGACTTTCTTTTGGCTGCAGAAGCTCTGGCCGACCTGGGTGTTGCTGTCATCAAACTTGGTGCTGCAGGAACATTTCAAACCGCCGGCACAAAGATAATTGACTACGCAAATAGCAAAGATAAAAGCGAGTTATTAGATGTTTACTTACCTGCACATGCAAAGTGTGTCGTCTCGACAATGTCTGGGCCGGACGCAGTCGCACTAGTTGGCCGAGTGCCAGTTCTGTATGTTGATATTGCTCAATACTCGCTTTGCTTCGCTGGTACGCGCTTGGTTACTTGGGTGCCTGCGCGATTGATCAGTCAAAAATTTGGGCGGGCAATGTCATTGTCGGAAGTGTTCGAGTCGGGTGCAGGAAGATTCTTGGGATCAACGGCGTTCGAGCAAGCCGGAATAACAGTAGAACAGAGTTCGCCAGAACATATTCGCGACTATTGCCTTGACTTCTATAAATCTCTGAGCACTCCGAAATCAGATCACGAACAGATACAGAATCTTTACCGAGAGAAGTTTCATGCACTTCTTTCAAAGAACTCGATTGCAAAACTTGCACCGTTTAACTCGAGTCTTTCACCTTTGTACTTAGACATGTACGGTGAAGAATTCTTGGCTTAGGTTTAAAGAAGCCTCTGCATAACGGCGACATCAAGCCACTTGCCAAATTTTCGTGCAACTTGTTTTTCTACACCGACAAGCTCAAAACCGCAAGATTCATGCAAGCTGCGCGATGATGTGCTCTGTGCTTCAATGCGTGCGATTACTGAGTGAAACCCAGAAATAGTTGCTGTTTCAATCAAGTGCGAAAGCAACTGCTTGCCGATGCCGCGTCTGGCGACATCTCGACGAACATAGACAGAGTTTTCAACTGTTGATCGATACCCACTTCGATCTTTGTATTCACTAAGCGCACCAAAGCCAAGAACTTCTCCAGTTCCGTCAACGGCAACGATCGCACAGAATGCTCCGCTTCGAGCAGCGATCCATTCGCGTTGCATTTCAAGAGTTCGCGGCACAAGGTCCATTGTTGAAGTTTCATTTTCGACTTCATGGTTGTAAATCGAACGAACTGCCTCAGCATCATCGCTGGTTGCTTCGCGTATCAACAAGTTTGACATCAATAAAACCCTATCTTTCGGGGGCTTATCAGTTCCCGCTATATTGAAAGCGAAATCTGTGAGGGTGAATCCGAGCAGTTGTTCGCCCTCTTAGCTCATTCGGTAGAGCACTTCCATGGTAAGGAAGAGGTGGTGGGTTCGATTCCCACAGAGGGCTCAGTAATACAAGGCGACGTAGCTCAGTTGGTTAGAGCATCCGGCTCATAATCGGAAGGTCATCGGTTCGATTCCGATCGTCGCTACCATGCGAATCCATCGTGCAAAGTAGAATTAAAAATTAGATGTCTGACGCTTCAGAAGAGAAAGTTTCGATGATCGAAACTGTAAAAATTGTCTGGAGACTGTTCACCAGATCAGATCGTATTGCCTTCATCAGAATCGTTTTCATGGTGATCATCGGTATGTTTCTCGAGACGGTCAGCCTTGGCATAGTCGTACCGATAATTGGCATCTTGACACAAGACAATTATCAAGAAAAATATCCATGGATAGTTGACCTGTTTGGCTCGCTCAGCCGCGAAGAATTGATTTCTGCCGTGATGGTGGCAATGGTCTTTATTTACATCGTTCGAAGTTTGTTCCTATTTTGGAGTCTTTGGATTCAAAAAGGATTTTCTGCCTCTGTTTCAGGTCGTCTCTCGCAGAGTCTTTTCTCTATTTATCTTCGACAGCCGTATATGTTTCACTTGCAGCGCAATTCGTCAACTCTTATGCGCAATGCAAAAAATGCAACTTCGGTTGTGACTTGCGGAGTTGATCCGTTTTTAGTTTTATTGACCGATGGTTTAGTCGCGATTGCGATGTTCAGTTTGTTGATTTATGTTGAGCCAATCGGCACCCTGGCGGTTTTACTCGTTTTTGGCGTTTCAACTCTTTTGTTTCAGCGTTTAACCCGTCGTCGAATCGATAACTGGGGTTATCGAGTTGACTATCACGAAACAAAAATACTTCAGCACTTGCAAGAAGGTTTTGGTGGTGCAAAAGATGTGAAGATTTTGGGACGCGAAAATGAATTTCTATCGCAGCACGAGAAACATCTGGGCGAAAGTATCCGGATTAACCGAATTTATAATGTGATTTTGACTCTCCCGAGGTCGTTTATGGAGATCATCACAATCGTCGGTCTTTGTCTGCTGGTCGTCAGTATGGTCGTGCGTGACCGTCCACTTTCTGACATTGTGCCAATTCTCGGACTCTTTGCCGCTGCTGCATTTCGCGTTATGCCATCGATCAACCGACTCTTAATGGCAACACAGACGTTGATCTTTAATCGATCGATTATTGCCTCTGTTTATCGAGACTTTTTACTTGACTCTCCAGAAGTAAATAGTGCGCAACGAGTAGAGCCGTTTGCCAAACAACTTGAGTTGAAAGATGTGAGTTTCAAATATCCAACAGCGGCAACTCCGTCACTGCAGGATGTCTCTCTTGTTGTGAAGCGTGGTGAGGCTGTTGGCTTTGTGGGGCCGAGTGGCGCCGGCAAGAGCACGCTTGTTGATGTGATTCTCGGTTTGTTCGCACCGACATCGGGTGTTGTAAGTGTTGACGGAAGCGATGTTCATCAGAATCTTAGAAATTGGCAAAATCAAATTGGTTATGTGCCGCAAGCCATTTATTTGACTGACGACACTTTGCGACGCAACGTTGCTTTTGGATTAAACGACGAAAATATCGACGATGACCTAGTTCGCGAAGCGATTCACTTGGCGCAACTTCAAGAATTTGTTTCGACTTTGCCCGACGGTCTCGAAACCGTTGTGGGTGAGCGAGGTGTTCGATTATCAGGCGGCCAAAGACAGCGAATCGGTATTGCGCGAGCGCTGTATCACAAGCCAAGTGTTTTGGTGCTCGATGAGGCCACAAGTTCGCTTGACACCCCGACCGAGCACGGAGTGATGCAGGCAGTTCAGGCTTTGCAAGGTTCAAAGACCGTAATTATCGTCGCTCATCGATTGAGCACGGTTGAATATTGCGACCGTCTTTACAGAATTGAAGATTCACGAATCACCGAAGAAGGCACCTTCGCCGAGGTCGTTCAACGCTCAACAAAAAAAGAATGACATCTCAAGCATCCGATTACAAGGCTGATGTTGTTGTTGTAGGTGGCGGAATTGTTGGCTTAGCGACGGCGTACGCGGTGCTCAAGAAGAATCCAAAAACAAAATTAGTAGTGCTCGAAAAAGAGTCTCAAGTCGGCGCCCACCAAACACGCCACAACAGCGGCGTCATTCACTCAGGTTTGTATTACAAGCCAGGTTCATTGAAGGCAAAAAATTGTTTAGATGGATATGCCAAACTTTTGCAGTTTTGTCGCGAAAACAATATTGCTCATGAAATTTGCGGAAAGGTAGTCGTCGCAACATTACAAGCCGAACTTGATCAACTTGAAATGTTGTATCAGCGTGGGATTGCTAATGGTTTTTTGTGTTTTAGAAAGCTATATGGGTTTTTTA
>JANRBC010000173.1:0-917 GCA_030727685.1 Ilumatobacteraceae bacterium | reverse complement strand
GGATTGCTAATGGATTAACGGGGATTCGAAAACTAAATCGCGCCGAGATCCACGAGATAGAGCCTTCTTGTTCTGGGGTGGCTGGTTTATTCGTTCCGCAAACTGGCATTGTTGACTACGGCGAAATGGTTGACGTTCTAAAGCAAAAAGTTCTTGCTTTCGGGGCAGATGTTTTTATGAATCAGCAAGTTGTTCAAATTGATGAGCGGTCGGACGGTGTAGTTGCTCACACTCAGAGTCGTGTGGTCTTTGCAAAAAACTTAGTTTCTTGCGCCGGTTTGCAGTCAGATCGTGTGGCTAACCAAACAGAGTCAGCGCACGATCTTCGAATTCTGCCGTTTCGTGGTGAGTATTTTGAACTTGAGCCAAGTGCAAAGCATCTTGTGCGAAATTTGATTTATCCGGTTCCTGATCCGAATTTTCCGTTTCTGGGTGTGCACTTCACTCGGCGAATTGACGGCACAATCGAGTGTGGGCCAAACGCGGTTTTGGCATTTGCGCGAGAGGGTTATCGAAAGACAGATTTTTCGCTGCGCGATTTTTCGCAGACACTTAGTTGGCCTGGTTTTCGAAAAGTTGCGCGAAAATACTGGCGCACGGGGTTGGGCGAGTATCACCGGTCAATGAGCAAGGCGGCTTTTGTTCGCGCACTTCAAAAGTTGGTGCCCGAAATCGAAGAGAAGCATTTGAAGCCTGCAGGTTCGGGTGTACGCGCGCAAGCCTGCAGTCGAGACGGTCTTCTCCTTGATGACTTTGAGATCAGAACTAGTGGTCGTGTGACACATGTTTGTAATGCCCCCTCACCAGCAGCGACTGCGTCTCTGGCCATCGGCGAAGCCATTGCATCTATCGTCAAAGCTGATGTGGGGTAACCTTATTTTGTTCGATTTTTTGATGGATGGATGAAATGCAGCAAC
>JANRBC010000172.1 GCA_030727685.1 Ilumatobacteraceae bacterium | reverse complement strand
TATTTCCCGTCGGTGATGGCACCATAAACATCGGCGTCGGGTTGCTTTCGACATTTAAAAATTTTAAAGATGTCAACACGACACATTTGCTCGACTCATATGCACACATGGTCGCCGACAAATGGGAAATCGACCCGACTAAACCTGAATGCAAGGCGACGAGTGGCAAAATTCCGATGGGTGGTTCGGTCGGACCAAAAATCGGACCAACACACATAGTCATCGGCGATGCAGCAGGAAGCGTCAACCCCTTTAACGGCGAAGGCATCGATTACGCATATGAAACAGCCCACATGGCTGCCGATGTTTTGCACGATGCGCTTGTCTCTGGTGATGCGATGGCGCTCAAGAGATACGAGCAGTTAATTGATGATGAATACGGTCAATACTTCAAAGTCGCGCGCCTGTTTGCTCGCGTTATTGGTCAACCAGTTTTGATGCGCGAACTTTCTCGGGTCGGTATTCACAGTCGAACTCTTATGGAGTGGGTACTGCGCATTATGGCCAACCTTTTGCGACCAGACGAGATTGGCCCGGCCGAGGCTGCTTACAAAGCAGCAGCCAAAATAGTTAAATTGTTTCCTAACGCCTAGTCACAACTTTCGATTACTAGCCACGACACACGACTTCGTCGACTTCGTCGGTGATCAAGTTCAACTTAGTCACGCTTTTGTCTGGCGAGTAGTTGTTAATAAATTCTCGAAGCGTGCCTGTGTCTTCACCGCAAGTTCTCTTGACGCCATTGGCCAAGCGAACAATCCAATCGTTTTCTAAAACTCCTCGGCTGCCAGAGTCGAGCATGTCGACCAGGCTCGGCAACTCGAGCACACGCGTCGGCTTTGGTGAGTTCGTGTCGACCAAGGCAAACCACATCACCGAATCTCCGAACATATTCGCCAAAAACACGCAACTTGAGCCGACAGTTAAATCTGCACAAAGATTTTCGCCAGGCGTATCTGCGGCTATAAAAACTTGTCGTGCATCATCAAGCAAAACCGATGCTTCACCGACGGTGCGCCCGTTTTCAATTCGCCAACCTTCGCTTTGAGCAAATGACGTTACGATCGCAACTGTTTCGATGTTCTTTTCTACATCGGCAGATACCTCAGCAGAGCCGCCGTTACGACCAAAACAGTCGTCACATGAAAAGAACAAAATCAATAGCGCGGCAACCGACAAGACACCAAGAGCGGTCCAAAGACGAATGTTGAATAACTGCCTCACCTTCTCAGATTAGGCGTAGCGAAATGCGCAGTTAGACCGAAACCGCGGCCGACTTGCTTTGAGACTTTGCGCCATCTATTTGGTCAGTACGCATCTGCTCGTAATAACTCAAAATCTGAAGCTCAACACCAAGATCAACATTGCGTACCGAGACACTGCTCGGTGTCGCCAAAACGATTGGCGCAAAGTTGAGTATCGAAGCCACGCCGGCATCAATCAAAGCGTCGACCGCAGACTGCGCTGTCGCAGTTGAAGTCGTAATCGCGCCAATTGTGATATTCAAGTCACGAACCATTTTGCCAAGATTGCGCACGTCGCCAATTGTCAACGCACCTGTGGTTTGACCGATCTTCTTTGAATCGTTGTCTACGATGCCAACAACCGGAAACCCACGTGGGGCAAAGCCACCAAACTTCGCAAGCGCACAACCCAAGTTGCCAGCGCCAACAACGACTACATTCCATTCGCGCAACAAACCGAGTTCGCGTTTAATTTGATGAATTAAATATGTAACTTCGTATCCGACACCGCGAGTGCCATAACTGCCCAGGTAAGAAAGGTCTTTACGTACCTTGGCAGCATTTACACCGGCCAGCGCGGCGAGTTCATCGCTCGAAAATCGCAAAACATTTGTTGCATGCAAATTATTTAAAATTTGCAAATACACCGGCAATCGGGTTACGGCTGCATCGGGAATTCTGCGTCGTTGAAGTTGGGTCATGAACTCAGGTTATGGTTTCGTGCAGAATTTCACAAAGTCCAAACCACAAATCTTTTCTAATCGTGTGTGCCTTTGGCGACACCCAGCCAAAACCGCCTGGGCCAATCACCTGAGTTATCGTGCTTCCGTGATTCCATTGCCGACCCTTGCCGCGGTCAATCAATTAAACGCTGCGTTGGCCGGCAGCGCGACCCTTGTAGCCGCTGCATTTGCTTTGAGTACTTTCGATCGCTGGCACCGACGCGGGCAAGCTCACGAATTGGCGTGGACAGTTGCCATGACGCTATTCACAATTGGCTCTGGTGCTTTGTGGTGGGCCGAAGCAACTGGTTGGTCGATGTTCGCCTTTCGAGTTTTTTTTCTTGCTGGTGCAGTTCTTAACGTCGCATGGCTCGCACTAGGCACAATTTATTTATTGGCCAACAAAACTTTTGCAGATCAACTTCGTCGCGCACTTGTAGTGCTCAGTGCATTCAGCGCCGGGGTAATTGCGGTCGCACCAACAAAGCGCGACATCATCGTCGGTGAATTTCCGGCTGCTCGTGAACTATTCGGAGTTTTGCCAAGAGTTATGGCTGCCGTTGGTTCAGGTGTACCAGCTCTTGTAATAATTTTCGGGGCGCTCTGGTCAACATGGCGAGTCGTTAAGTCAAAGGCGCCAAACCTCAAGACAGCCACTCAACGAAAAGTAATTGCTCCTGGGAGATTAGCGTTCGGCAACGTATTCGTCGCACTTGGCACGCTCGTTCTCTCGGCGAGCGGCACACTCGCCGGACGTCTGGGCAAAGATCGGGCGTTTGCGATCACGCTTTTGGTGGGCTTATGTATTTTGTTTGTCGGCTTTTTGGTCGCCAGCAATGCGACTCAATCGCAAAAAGAGCTACCTGCCAACAATTGACACAAGCCCAGCGATAAAAATCACCCCGAGCAACAGGCCGAGCGTCAATGTTGTGGCTGGTCGCATATCTCGAACTTTATCTCTTTGGTGCGATTTTTACCGAGGTCGTAATCGTGCGGTTCTGATCGTTGCCTTCAAGTCGCGACAAAATAACCAAATCACCTTGACCCATATTTAGTTCGCGAGCCGCCGAACCTCGATCGACACACAACGAGAGCATGCCGTACGAGTCGACCACGAGACCGAGTCCACTTCCGATTGCGTCATAACTTCGCACAACTTTTAGTGACCGCACAACTTGCTCGCGATCGACACTTGCGCCACTTAGAACAGAGCCAATCTCAACACGTAAGACTTCGCCGAACTGCGCAACTTCATCTGGTCCGATGTTTAACTGACAGTTGCCGAAGCGATCGACCCACGTCACCTCGCCGTGCAAAGCACCGCCCTCTTCACGTGGCAATGGCACAACGCCAGGCAACAACAATGCGGGGTCGATCAACTCACCAAGTTCACTCAGATCGACACCATTACATAGGTGCGCTGCGACCGGCGCAAAAATGTCGCGGCCGGCAAAAGTTTCACCTGGACTAGATAGGTGATATTCGTTATTCGTCAAACAAACTGCCCTTCCAGCACCACCAGCCAAGGCGATCGCCATGGCCAGCAACCCATTGTCCGGCCCGACAAAAACACCTTTGCCATCGGCGACTTCAACGGCAACAGCACGACGTGATGAGCCAACGCCCGGATCTACAACCGCTAGAACTACCCCGCTCGCGACATACGAAACACATCTTGCAAGCGAAAGTGAGCCAGCTCGAACATCAAATGGTTCGATGTCGTGTGTTAAATCGACAACACGACATTGCGGTGCAATTTCATAGATGACACTTTTGACCACACCAACAAATTCATCACGCGTTCCGTAATCAGACAGAAATGAAACAGTTGAATATTTGGTTGCCATGGGTGTCTCACGATACTGAGAAACGTAAGAGCCGGTGCCAACCCCCCGACGGCACCGGCTCAAACGGCGCAGCTCTCTCGAGCGCGACTCCCAGTTGGGGGGTTACCCCGTCCGGTGATCTTGCGATGTTTCTAGGATCACTTTAGACACAAATTAGTGATATCAAACAAAACTTTCTACAGAAGTTTTTGTGATTATTTGCCAAGTTCTTTGCTTCGAGCGGTTGCGGCACTTACCGCGCCCGCGATAATCTCGGCGAATTGTTTACCAACTAACTCGGCAATTCCGGCAGCGGTTGTACCATTTGGCGAAGTTACTTTTTTTCTCAACTGTTCTGGCGTTTCAGAACTCTCAGCAAGCAACAACGAAGAGCCCACCAACAATTGACGCACGAGTTCGTTAGAAACTTGCTCAGTCAAACCTTGCTGAACGCCTGCGGCGATTAGTGACTCAGCTAACAAAAATATATATGCGGGTCCGCTACCAGACAGCCCCGTAACTGCGTCAAGCAAATTCTCTTCAACTTCAACAACAGTTCCGACGCCCAACAAAATTTTCTTTGCCCATGCGACATTTTCAGCACTGCAATTTTCGCCGGCCGCCATAGCTGAAGCGCCTTGACCAATTAACGCAGGCGTATTGGGCATCGCGCGAATAACCGCAACGTTCTTGGCAATCGCGTTTTCGATCGTTGCAATCTTGACACCTGCGGCAATCGAAAGAATTTGCTGCACCCCAGATTTGTCGAGAGCGCCACACACTTCGACTACGTCTGTCGGTTTGACTGCCAATACAACCGAATCGCACTTTGGCAACTTTGAGACAACTTCAACATTTGCAAACTCTCGTTTAAGTTCTGCAATTCGCACATCGTCTTTCTCGACGATCACAATCTGATCGGCAGAAAAATCGCCGGCCAACAAACCTCTCACGAGGGCTGAGCCCATATTGCCACCGCCGATGACACCCAAAACTGAGTCGCCTTGTTTGCTCATGATTGCACCACGCCGATCAGGTTAGTTAGACGCACTCGAACCACCCAACGACTTCCCCGAACGTTAAGCAGTCCGAGTGCTATTTCGTTGTGTGCGCAAAGTTGCGGCTTTGGCATAGCCAATTTCTAACAGCGGCCAAAACAACTGCTCAACGGTTGCATAAAGCGTGCCAATTATGCGATCTAGTTCGACTTCGTTCAAAGCCGACAACCCCATTTCGCCGCGTAAGTAGATCGCATCTTCTAAACCGATCGAAAAGTGTGCGCCGACTAGTTTCTCATTTCGACGCAATACCGTTTCGTAAAGCAACTCGGCGTTTTGCTCTGGCGCTGGCATTACGTAAGTTTCATAGCGCAATGTTCTTTGCCCGAGCGTGAACCAAATTGTGGTGAAGTCTTTTTCTTCGCCGGCCATACGAACGTACCAACGAAACTCGTCTTCGTCTGAACGATCAACAGCCAAAATATTTGCGTGATTCGTTTTTGCTCGACCTAGCCACTCATCAATCTGCCGCTCAATTCGAGCCAACGCCGCATCGTCGAAAAGGTCGCTCACAATTCTACGAACAATTGACAAGTTGGCTGGCCAGAAGCGACTGATAGACGCCGATCACGCTGTCTGCCGTCGCCGACCATGAATAATTCTTTGCTCGCTCTGCGGCGCGGTTGCCAATTGTCAGACTAAGAAGTGGATCTGCCAACAACTGGTCGACATATTTTGCAAACTCGTCTGGGTTTCGATCTTTCACCAAAAAACCCGTGCGTTGATGCTCAACCAAATTGAGCAAACCACCTACAGCACTTGCCACAACGGGTATTCCACATGCTGCTGCTTCAAGTGCGACAAGTCCAAAACTCTCGCTGCGCGACGGCACCAACACAGCATCAGCCGCACGGTAGTAAGTAGAAAGCAAATGATGCGGCTGTGGCTCAACAAAATGCACACGACCATTGAGTTGCAAATCGCAAATGAGTTTGCGCACATGCGCCGATTCGCTCGTGCCAAATGAACCACTGGCACCGCCGACAATCATCAATTCGGCGTCTTTGTTTTCTAGTTTCGCCAGAGCCTTCACCGCGACATCAACGCCCTTGAGCGGCTGAATGCGTCCGACAAATAAAATCAACGGTTTGTTTCCCCAGCCGAGAGCGCGCCGTGCGCCTTGACGATCACCTGATGAAAAGAATGCAGTCGCTACTCCGGGCGATGCAACAGTAACTACACCAGGTGATTGACCATAGAGCGCACGAAACTGGCTCAACTCTTCGGGGCAACTTACGCAAATCGCGTCGGCACAACCAATAATTTCGAGTTCGGCTCGTTCACGAATGACTGACTCTGTGTCTCCACCGAGCGATTTAACTCGGGCCAAAGTATGAAATGTAGTAACCAAAGGCAAACTCAGTTGGTGCTTGAGTCGATGACCAACGAGACCAGAAAGCCAGTAATTGGCGTGCAACACATCTGCGCCACCCGATGCCTCGATATGTTCGGCGACCAACTGTGTGAACAGATCTACAACGTCAAGTAACTCGTCTTTAGAGAGATCGAAGTCGCCGGCTTCGATGTGCACAATGCGGTGATTGGGTTCGACCTCAACAACCTTTGGCAAACCCTTTCGCCATGCGCGCGTATAGGTGGTGCATTGCACGTCTTTTTGAGCCATTGCTGAAACAAGTTCGCGTACGTAAACATTCATGCCACCACCATCACCGACGCCTGGCTGAGCCAACGGTGAAGTGTGCATTGAGATGACCGCAACGCGCTTCATTTGACTATAAAACCTATCGCTCTAGTCGGGTTTTGCCTCTGCTGAAGAGGTGACGGCAATTGCTTAGTCGTTTAATAACGAGTCAATATCGGCGCCGCCATCTTTATAGCGTTTGACCAACTCAGAGGTCAGCGAATCGATTTTGGCAAATAAGTTCTTGCGCTCTGCCGAGCGAGCGAGTTCGAACTTCTCGATTTCGACAATTGCTGACTCAAGTGCGTCATCATCAAGTGTGCGCAACTCGCCAAAGCCAACACGCTCGCATAGTTTTTCTAATTCGACGACTAGTTCGTGTTCTGCAGAAATATTTGTTTCGCGTGGTGGTCGTGACGAGCCCCCACCGTGTTCTTGTCCAAAAACATTTGCAATATCTACAACACTCATTCCAGATGCTGGCGTACCATCAGTACGACGTCGCTGCTCGTCTCGAGCCAAGTCACAACGGCCTTGTGCCATGCGACGAACAAAAGAAATCACATCTTCTTGCATCTGCAATGCAGCGCGAGCACTTCGCACCTCTGCAGTAGACATTGCGCTTGGGTCGACTACTTCAGTCATGCAATTATTTCTTCAATCTTTGATCTACTCACGCAACCGCCCGAAACTGGGGGCAAAATTGCAACTTCGTCAGCATCGCCCACCGCCGTGGTGCCAACGACTTCTTCACCATTGAGCCAAACACGACATGTTTTCATTACGGCAACAAATTCAGAGCCAAATCTTTCAGCAGCGGTTTGCAAAACTTCGTCAACTGTTCGCCCAGCGATTTCTTCGCTCGAAGTGCCAGCCGCTTGTCGGGCCGAAGCAAAAAGTTTTACACGCGCCATGCAGTCAGGTTACCCAAGCCACTACCCTGCGATGAGTGTCCAAGCCTGTTCAAACCACCACGGCAACAACTCGTTTGTTGGTGCTACGTCATGGACAATCAGAATGGAACGCCCAAGGTCGATGGCAGGGCCAAGCCGACATCGCACTAACACCTGAGGGTGTTCAGCAAGCCCAAAGAGCGGCGTTGAAACTTGGCACTTTCGATTTGATCGCTTCGAGCTCTTTGAAGCGAGCACTTCACACCGCAAAGATCATCGCCGAGCACAAAAAAATGAGTGACCTACATATCGACGATCGTCTCAAAGAATCACACATTGGGCCATGGCAAGGTTTGACATATGAAGAGATCGAGGCTGGCTGGCCGGGATTTTTAGAATCTCGCCGCCAACCAGAAGACTTTGAGCCAAATCTCCAAGTAGTGCAACGCATGACCGACGCATTAATCGAAATCGCCAACAAGTGTCGCGGGGGTCAGGCATTAGTTGTCAGCCATAGTGGCGCCATTCGAACACTTCGTCGCGAACTCAAAGTTTCAGATCATCGCCTTGAAAACCTTGGCGGTAGTTGGTTCGAAGTTGATTCTAAAAACCAGTTACATGCTGGTCGAATCGTTGAGGTAATCGGTGAAGCCAACTCGAGTGAATCGCTTTAGCGTTTAGTTGTATCGTTGAGCCTCGTGCTAAGTCGCTGGCTTGATGATTCGTTTTCTCCACTTGTCAAAAAAAACATCACGCTTTTAACCGCAGCCCGTTTAACGACTAATGCGTGCTATCGATTCACTCCGCCATTTGTGGCAATTATCGCCAAGGGATTCGACATCTCGCTTTCAGAAATTGGCATCGCCCTAACAATTTCAGAACTCTCAGGTCTACTGTCGCCGTTCATCGGAAAGTTAGTCGACTATTTGTCACGAAGAGCGGCGATGCTGGCTGGTCTTCTCGGCATTGGTCTTGGAGCGCTTCTCGCCGGAGTCTCACCAAACATTTATATTTTCACAATTGGTGTGACTCTGATCAGCATCACGAAAAACTTCTTCGACCTCGGTATGTCAGGGTGGATTTCAGACCACGTTCCTTATGAAAAGCGTGGTCGATACATCGGCATCACCGAAATTTCTTGGGCGCTGGGTCTGTTGATCGGTGTTTCACTAATGGGTGTCATTACAGCGCTCAGCAGTTGGCGCGCAGGTTTTATCGCTGGTGTTTTTGGCACGGTAATTTCACTTTTGTTCATCGCCTCACGAATCAAAGCCGAAGAACACGAGGTTTCTTCTCGAGTCGCCGATGACGGTGTGCGCTTGAGCGGTCGAGGTTGGCTCGTTGTGGCAACGATGTTCGCCACAATGTGCGCAAGTCAATGCATCTTTATAACTTTTGGCGCGTGGCTCGATGACGAATTCGGTTTCGGCGCAATCGGCATTGCTGCCGTCGGTTTCAGTTTCGGGGTCGTCGAACTTTATGCTTCGATTACCAGCGCCAGCAAGACTGACACTTGGGGCAAAGAAAAAAGCATCGCCATTGGCTGTTTGATCATGGTGCCGGGTGGGCTCGCGCTTTGGCTCGTTTCACAGAATTTGGTATTGGGTTTAATTGCGCTACTTGTTTACATCTTGGGTTTCGAGTTTGCAGTCGTCAGCATGCTGCCTTTGGCAACACACCTCGTACCAAAACGACCAGGTAGCGGCCTAGGTCTTGTCATCGGTGCGGGCACGCTTGGTCGCAGTGTGATGAGTCTGGTCGCCACCCGTGCTTACGAATCGAGCAACGGCATCGCACTTCCGTCGTTGATCGGCGCTGCTAGCGCTGGCGTTGCAACTCTGCTGATTTATTCGTACCACCGCCGTGGTGGACTCGTTCACGAATAAATAATTTATTCGTTGCTGGTTTTCTAACCAGAAAATTTGTTCGTTATCGGTAGTCGCCGATCTTTGCCGAAAGCTTTGGTGCTAATTCGCACGCCTGGCACACCTTGTCGGCGCTTATATTCGTTGATGTCAACAAGCCGTGTAATCCGCTTTACGAGTGCCGAGTCATAGCCAACTTCAATAATCTGTTGCGCTGTCAAATCATCTTCGACATATAACTTAAGAATCGGATCTAACACGTCATATGGTGGCAAGCTCTGATCATCGCGCTGGTCTAGGCGCAACTCTGCAGAAGGTGCTTTGCTAATAATCGAATCAGGTATCAAATCACGGCCACTTTGTTGGTTGAAATATGAACAGATCTCGTAAACCTTTGTCTTGAACAAGTCTTTTATCACCGCGTAACCACCAACTGAATCACCATACAAAGTGAAGTATCCAACTGCTATTTCGCTTTTATTTCCAGTGGTCAAAACCATCCAACCAAATTTGTTCGAAAGAGCCATCAATGTTGTGCCACGAACACGGCTCTGCAAATTCTCTTCAGTCAAATCTGCGCGGCGGTCTGCAAAACTCGGAGCGAGCGCATCTAAATAAGCGCTGAATGCTGGCTCAATAGAAATAGTTTCAATGTCGATGTCTAAGTTGCGCGCCAAAAGTTCGGCATCGGTTATCGAGCCTGGCGACGAATAGCGCGATGGCATTGCAACACCGTGAACGTGTTCTGAGCCAAGTGCCTGAGTCGCAACTGCAGCGACCAATGCCGAGTCAACACCACCTGAGAGTCCGATCACGACATCTTTGAATCCATTTTTTTGAACGTAATCTCGAGTACCCAACACGAGCGCTGCAAAAATCTGCGCATCTTCATGCAACGGCTCGGCGACTTGGCCACGAGACTGTTGTGGCGCTGCAACAGACTTTGATTTCGGCAATATCAAATCACAGGTCAGCAACTCTTCGACAAACTGTGCCGCGCTGGCAACAATTGTGCCGTCAGCAGCCAAGATCATCGATCCGCCGTCGAATACGAGTTCGTCTTGCCCTCCGACCTGATTGACGTAGGCCACAACACATTCGCCGTCGCGAGCGCGCGAACTCAGCATTTCGCGACGCGCACCAATTTTGCCTGCGTGAAACGGCGAGCCGTTGATGTTTAGATTGAGCACCGCGCCCAACGAAGCCTGCACTGAAACTGGTCCTCGTGAATCCCAAATGTCTTCGCAAATCGTGACACCGACACAAACACCTTTGATGTTGAACAACGGATTGTGAATACCTGGGGTGAAATATCGTTGCTCGTCAAACACGTTGTAATTAGGCAGCAAATGTTTGCGGTAAACGCCAACTACTTTCTGGTTTTGGCAAATTGCCGCAGCATTGTAAAGCTCGCCAGATTTATGACCCTGTTCAACAAAACCAATTACTGCATATGTTTCGCCGATTGACTTCACAATTTCGGCAAGAACTAACTGATTCTCAGCAACGAAGCCTTGCTTCAAAACTAAATCTTCGGGCGGATAACCAGTAATCGACAGCTCAGGAAACGCGACCACATCACATCCGGCATCGGCGGCCTGCTTGTAATAGTCCAAAATTTTGGTCGCATTTTCGCGCAACGCACCCACAGTTGGGTTGATTTGGGCAAGCCCTACGCGAAGTTTGGCGAATTCGGCCACGCAGTCAGGCTACCGAGCCAAAAACTTCACACTCCGTTTACAAACGGGCAATGGTCAAGAAACGGCTATCGGCAAAACTAGAAATGTTAAGAATTTGCCGCTGTGGCGAATTCAGGATTGGAAGGAAACTTAATGGCATATCAAGCTGAATACATCTGGATAGACGGCGTCGAACCAACGCCAAC
>JANRBC010000171.1 GCA_030727685.1 Ilumatobacteraceae bacterium | reverse complement strand
GCTGGTTGGGGTGTGAGTGTGCTCGGCTCGGGAGATCATCCACTTTCAGAACCAGAAACTGATTCGCTAGTGCGCGCCGCAAAAGCACGCCCAAATATTTGCGGTTACAACGCGTTTCACACAGCCGGTGGTTTTATGTTGCGCCCGAGCAGCAGCAAACCAGATTCGCAATTGCCGCCAATCGACTTGTTCATCTTCAATGAATTCGGCAAACATTCGACACCGCTCACTACTTATCCGGTGCACTCGGTGTTCGAAGATCTCACATGGGATAAATCTTCGGTGATGGGTGGCGCCGGCGATGACTGGGCCTATGACCATCTCGGTGTCTATTCATGGACAACTGAATTTTGGGACGCCGTCTATCACGCCACCGGTGAACATTCATCAACTGACATTTGGTATGTCGGACCAACCGTTGAACAAGATCTCGCCGTGTGTCGATGGTCAGACACTCATGCACCAGATAGTTACGTGAAGTGGTACAAGTTCGATCACCCACAACTCGGCAAAGTTGAACTTGGTGGTGCCGACGCATTTCGCATATGGACAAACGCACCGTCATCAAAGTTGCGCGCCGAGATCGCGGCCCACGCCGAAGTCGCCGTGTATCAAGCAATGGCGTCACCAAGACTTGAAATAAAGCACACCAAAGCCGAACCATTGGGTGATGATGTCTGGCGAATCGAACTCGGCGTTGCCAACACGGGTTGGCTTGGCACCGAAGTGACAAAACTCGCCCACGACCACAAAATGGTGTTGCCGATTACGGTCGAAATCTCAGGGGCAAAGACTGTTGGCTGTGCAGCCAAAGAAAAAGTTGGTCAATTATCGGGTCGATCAATGTTTTTGTTGAACGGTGGCGCGATGTCAGACGGCACGCCCGATCGCGTGATGCATTCATGGGTCGTGCGTGCAAAACGAGGCTCTGAAGTTGCCTTGACTGTGCGACATCCTCGATGCGGAGAAGTCGCAACAACACTCAAACTAAATTAATTGGCTGGTGCCTCTGCGGGTGCTTGAAATTTTTTGTGCGATTTGACCGCGCGAACCATGATATAAAAAGCACCCAGCGTGGTAATGATGTTTGGTAGCGATACGAACCAGTCGTCGATCATTGCGCCATAGATCAACCACATCAAGCAATTAAAAGACAACAGCCCATACATCGCCGCCGACACGCCATAAAGATGTTCGGTTCGATAAACGCGTACAACTTGCGGAATTATCGCCGGTGCGCCAATTGCAACTGTGCACCAACCCATCATCGTGATCGAATAGTTTGCGATAAAAGTCCCAGCGATTGAAACGGCAACGAGTGTGAAAACCGGAATCATCCAACTGATTTTTTGGTGTTTCACACAAACAAAAAGAATCAATGAGAGCGCTACCACCAGTAGCCCATTAGAAAGTGCGACTTGGCCCTCAGGCTTGTTGAGTCCGTAAATTGTCCACATCAGCGAACCACTGCAACCCTGCAAAAACGAATATGGTGAGATACCTTCGGTTGAGTTCTTCGCGAAAACTCGAACAACCTGAGGCCAAATGAATGCAACAGATGTGGCCGTCGCAAAGAAGCCCACCATCGTTGTAAATGACACTTTTTCACACTAGTCCGGCGAATTAGCACCAAATCGTCTATTGGTAGCGTTCATGACGTGATCACGACTTACGGCTTTTCGATTGCGACGCCGAATAAAGATTTGCGACAATCCGCAATTGATGCAGTTTTTCGTTGGCTTGACGATGTTCATCCACATGAGAAGCGCACCAATACAACACCAGTAAATATTCGCCACAGCGCTAACGACCCAATATTTCGTGTAGATGTTCTTGAGCAAGATCCAAGGCAGGCAGCGGCGCGTGGCACAACAGCAACTCTGATCGTGTCGAAGAGCGAACTCTATTTTGATTTGCGTCGCACGTTGCGACCGACCAAAGCAGCACTCTTGCCGAGAAGAACAATCGATCGTCCAGAGCCGCGCCTAAGCCAACTAGTTATCGAAGTTGTCGATCTATTCAAAACTCGGGATGCGGGTCAAATAATCAGCCCGAAAATTATTATCGCCAATGATCAACTGACTGGTCAGTCTCTTGCTGCTTTTGCCGA
>JANRBC010000170.1:9963-11146 GCA_030727685.1 Ilumatobacteraceae bacterium | reverse complement strand
TCTTCGCTCAACTCGACAACGATCAAACCGTTTTTTCCGCAGTTGTTGCGAAAGATGTCGCTGAAACTCGGTGCGATTACGGCGTCGAATCCGCCCTGTTGAATCGCCCAAACCGCGTGTTCGCGCGACGAACCAACACCAAAACTTTTGCCAGCAACCAAGATTGACGCACCTGCGTATCGCTCGTCGTTGAGCACGAAGTTGCGATCGTCACGCCAAGTTGAAAACAAGCCTTTTTCGAAGCCAGTGCGCTCGACACGCTTCAACCACTCAGCCGGAATTATCTGATCGGTATCAACATCGCTGCGCTTCAACGGCACGCCGCGACCAGAAATTATTCGAACTGCTTTCACTTCAAGTCTTCCGGTGAAGCAAAGTGTCCGGCGACGGCGGTTGCGGCTGCGACGGCGGGCGAGACCAAGTGAGTGCGACCGCCACGGCCCTGACGCCCCTCAAAGTTTCGATTCGAGGTACTCGCGGCGCGTTCTTGTGGTGCAAGTTTGTCGGGGTTCATCGCCAAACACATTGAGCAACCAGGTTCGCGCCAGTCGATGCCTGCGTCGATAAAAATCTTGTCGAGCCCTTCGGCCTGCGCTTGCAATTTCACGGCGTGGCTGCCAGGCACAACCATCACGCGTTTGACAGAAACTTTTCGACCGCGCACGACGTTTGCTACTGCGCGCAAGTCTTCGATGCGCGAGTTGGTGCATGATCCAATAAAAACGGTGTCGACTTTGATGTCGCGAATCGCAGTGCCTGCTTGCAGACCCATATATTCGAGTGCTCGCGTCACGCTGTCGCGCTCGGTCGCGTCGCTGTAGTCGCTTGGTGTCGGCACGCGACCGTCGAGTGCAACAACTTGTGCAGGGTTGGTGCCCCAAGTTACGTGCGGTGAAAGTTTGCTCGCATCAATCGTGACTTCTTTGTCGAATACGGCGCCATCGTCGGTGCGCAATGTCTGCCAGTCGGCGATCGCTTCGTCAAACTTCGCGCCCGACGGTGCGAACTCGCGACCTCGCAAATAATTAAAAGTTGTTTCATCAGGCGCAACGAGACCTGCTCGCGCGCCCGCCTCGATCGACATATTGCAAACCGTCATGCGACCTTCCATCGACAACGCGCGAATCGCCGCACCGCGATATTCGATCACATGCCCGATGCCGCCGCCCGTGCCGATTTGGCC
>JANRBC010000170.1:0-9863 GCA_030727685.1 Ilumatobacteraceae bacterium | reverse complement strand
TGCAAGTCGATATATATAAGGTCTGGTTGGTTTGGTCCAGAACTGACCACGTGGCGATCCCAAATCTTTTGCGCCAGGGTCTTTGGTTGCGAACTCACCGTTCTATTCTGCCTGTTTAATTCAACGACTCAACCCGCTTGGTTGGCCAAGCAAGCCGAGTTTGTGCGCGTGGCACACATTCGGGCATGCAAAAACAACTTGAACCAATTGATCTAGCCAAATGCGTCGAATCAAGCCTGCACACATCTCTCGACGGCTTCGATTTGCCGCGCGCCCGTTTATATGGTGTCAGCATTGTCGACGCCGACGGCGTGCGTTCAAATCACAACGGGGCATTGCGCATCAGTTTTCTTGCAGAGCACGGCGATGTTTATGAATTGCTCGACGCACCAAGCAGTGCGATAGCCCGCATGTTTGACGCCGCAGTTGTTCTAACTTGCGGATGGGCTGCGCCGATCGACCGCGACGAAAGCCCCGCAAACGAAGATTCGAGCGAGGTTCCGCCGAGTCAACACCCGCAGCGCCGTCGGGTGCGGTTGGTCGTCAGTGTTTGCGACAACGGTGTGGCATCGGTGTTGCGCTTCGCCGACACGCCCGATGACATTGTCACTGATGCAGGTTCTGCTCGCGGCAGTTTGGCTGATGCAGTCAATAATTTGTGGCGCGACCCGAAAGTTGTCATCAGCCGCGAAACAATCGACTAAAAGTTTTAGCTCGCGCCGGCTCGCGCCGGCTCGCGCTAACTAGCCGAGCGGAAATAAACCGACATGCATGCTTCAACAAGTGTCGGCACAAAGATCTCTTTTTTCGCAAACACCGCGTTGTGTCCGCCGTGTACTTCGAAAACTTCAACATCTTTCAATAACTGATAGAGCTCGGTTTGTCGGCCTGGTGCGACGACGCCGTCTTCAGTGGTTATTACGACCGCAGCTGGTTCGTCGAACTCTGGCAACCAATCGCGCGAGTCGAAATTGCCGATTGCGCTACCAGCCTCGAGAATATGACGCCAGTCGTGTGATGCAATTTGTCTAACCGCCCACGGTGCTAATCCGTTTGACTTGCGTTGTAAATAAAGTTGGTCGGTCAGCCACGTGCGTGCTTGCGCTGACGTAAGCCGCGAAAGTGCGGCGAGACCAGTGAGACCAAAGAAGCTCAGTTTTTCTTCGCGTGATTTTGCGAAGTGGCTCGCAGTACTGCAGAGAACAATGCCGCGAACTCGATGCTCATGGCGTTGCCACAGCAATTGTGCGACCGTGCCACCCATCGAATAACCAACCGGAATAAAAGTTGAAATGCCTAGAACGTCGGCGAGTGCTGCGGCATCATCTGCGCAATCTTCGAGCTTGAAATTTGTTTTTGTGCGAATACCACGACCGTGCCCGCGCAGATCGAGCGCAACAACATTAAAGTTTTCGCTCAATGCATCGAAGCACGTGAACCAGTTCAAGTCGGCGGTTGCTGTCCAGCCGTGCAACAGCATTAGCGTTGGCGCGCCAGCAGGGCCTTTTTTCTCGCGATAAAAAGTTTTTCCACGACCTGGCAATTCGATTTCGAAACCGTTTGGCAGGCCAGGTATCTGTGCCACCGAATCAGTCGTCACTGCGATCGCGTCTCTAAAACTTTGACTTTCAACTTGCCGTTAGGTGCGTCGTATTCAACAACATCGCCAGCCTTCGCGCCAAGAAGGGCAGAACCAAGCGGAGAAGTCGGGCTCATCACAGGCGCCTCGCTGATTTCTTCGATGTGTCCGATCAAATAACTTTCGGCCATTGATTCGTCGTCGCCGTCGTAAAGCACCGTCACGATCATGCCAAGACCCACCGTGCCATCTTTTGAAGGCTCAACGATTTCGGCTTGATCAAGAATTGATTCGAGTTGTCGAATGCGGGCTTCCATGTGGCCGTGCTCATCTTTTGCAGCGTGATAGTCGCCGTTTTCTTTCAGGTCGCCGTGCTCACGCGCACGGGCAATTTTCTCTGCGGCCACAATGCGACCACGAGTGGTTAAGTCTGCGTGCTCTTCACGCAATCTCTCATGGGTTTTTCGTGAAAGCCGATGGATCATGACCTTAAAAATGCTATCTAGGTGGCGCCAAGTTAATGGTCGGCTTTCGCGCGTGTTTGCGCCGTACGATTAAAGGCATGGTCTCGCAAAAACTGAATGTCAAAACACGTGGTGACAAATAATTCTGTGGCTGGTCATCGTGTTGCTGTCATCGGTGGCGACGGTATCGGTCCAGAAGTTCTTGCTGAGGCGTTAAAAGTTGTCGGCGCTACTGGCGTCAAACTTGCGACGACCAGTTTTGATCTGGGCGGTGCGCGATATTTGCGCGACGGCGAAGTTTTGTCAGATGCGACTCTTGGCGAGTTGCGCAAGTTCGATGCGATTTTGCTTGGCGCTGTCGGCACGCCGGGCGTGCCACCAGGCGTGATTGAGCGCGGCCTGTTGTTAAAGATGCGATTCGAGTTAGACCTTTATATAAATCGGCGCCCGTTCAGCGGCACGGCCCCGGGGCACACGAAGCCACACGACTTTGTTGTCATTCGCGAAAACACTGAAGGTCCGTATGTGGGCGAAGGTGGCGTGTTGCGCCGCGGCACACCCGATGAAGTTGCGACGCAGGGCAGTGTTAACACTGCCAAAGGTGTCGAGCGTTGCGTGCGCTATGCGTTTGAACTTGCTCGCACACGAAGCCGCAAGCACTTAACGCTTGTCCATAAAACCAATGTGCTCACTTTTGCTGGCGACTTGTGGCAACGCACGTTTGACCGAGTTGCAAAAGAATTTACCGATGTCGCAACTGCATACAACCACGTAGACGCGGCATGCATTTATTTTGTGCAAGACCCGCATCGCTTTGACGTAATCGTCACCGACAATTTGTTCGGCGACATTCTCACCGATTTGGGCGGCGCTGTTTCAGGTGGCATCGGCGTTGCATCGTCTGCAAATTTGAATCCAACTCGCAGTGGTCCGTCGATGTTCGAACCGGTGCATGGTTCGGCGCCAGACATTGCTGGCAAGGGTGTCGCAAATCCTGTCGCGGCGATCTTGTCGGCTGCCCACATGCTTGAATTTCTCGGTGAGACAAAAGCCGCCGAGATATTGCGAGATGCTTGCGCCGAGCCTGTTTCTGGCTCAACTGTCGCAGTCGGTGACGAAATCGCACGTCGCGTCAAGGCGAATATTTAAAGCATCACTCATAGACTGAAAATTAGAAAAATCAGGAGACCTAATGCCAATCACAACCACGCCAAAAATTTGGATGAACGGCTCGCTCATCAATTGGGACGACGCGAAGGTGCATGTTCTCACTCACACACTGCACTACGGCACTGGCGTCTTCGAGGGCATTCGCGCATATGAGACGGCAAATGGTCCTGCAGTTTTTCGTTTGACCGACCACATGAAGCGTTTGCACAACAGCGCAAAAATCATGGGCATGGAGTTGCCGTATTCGGTTGAAGAACTCGTCGAAGCAACTAAGCAGACCATGAAATCAACTGGTCTGCCGTCTTGTTACATTCGTCCGATTGCTTACTACGGCTACGGCGAAATGGGTATCAATACTTTGCCGTGCAAAGTTGATGTGGCGATCGCATGTTGGCCATGGGGCGCTTATCTCGGTGACGATGCTGTTCAAAAAGGTGTGCGCATGAAAATTTCTTCATGGACACGTCACGATCACAACACGATGCCACCCGCGGCAAAGACTGTCGGCAACTACGTCAACTCGTCGCTGGCAAAAGTCGAAGCAATTAAAGCCGGCTATGACGAGGCGATCATGCTCTCACCAAGCGGTTTGGTCGCCGAGTGCACGGGCGAAAACATTTTCTGCGTGCGCAACGGCGTGATCTTGACTCCGCCACTTTCGGCCGGCGCACTTGAAGGCATCACACAGTCGAGCGTCACAACTATTGCTCGTGACTTGGGTTTTGATATTCGCGTCGACAACATCGCCCGCAGTGATCTCTACATCGCCGACGAAATTTTCGTTTGCGGCACTGCTGCCGAAGTTGGCTCGGTTAACTCAGTTGACGAACGCAAGATTCCATGCCCTGGTCCGATGACCAAGGCAATTGCAGCAACCTATGCCAAAGCCGTACGTGGTCAAGACGACCGCTACAAGCAATGGTGTGAGTTGGCGAAGTAGAACTCATGTCGCAAAACCGTGAACTCGTCGAAGTCTTCGACACCACACTTCGTGACGGCATGCAGGTCGAAGGTGTCTCGGCAAGCGTGCAAGACAAACTTCGCATCGCTGAACAACTTGATTTTCTCGGTGTTCATTACATCGAAGGCGGCTGGCCTGGTGCCAACCCGAAAGACATCGAGTTCTTTTCGCGTGCTCGCACCGAACTCAGTCTGAAAACTTCGACACTCGTCGCGTTTGGCTCGACTCGTCGCCCGATGGGCAAAGTTGATGATGATCCGACGTTGCGCAATCTGATCGAAGCCCAGACAAGTGCAGTGTGCATTGTGGCTAAATGCTCGGCTTATCACGTTGAACAAGCCCTGCAAACCACGCTCGACGAGGGTGTGGCGATGGTCAGCGATTCGGTCAAATATTTAGTTGCTAACAACCGTCGCGTGCTCGTCGATATGGAGCACTTCTTTGATGGCTACAAACACAACGCCGAATTCTCATTGCGAGTTCTTGAAGCAGCCGTTATCGGTGGTGCAACACACTTGGTGTTGTGCGATACAAACGGTGGTTCATTGCCAAACGAAGTTGAAAAAATCGTCGCTGATGTTCGTCGCCACATGGGCAACGACGTCATAATCGGCATTCATTGCCACGACGACACGGGCTGTGCAGTGGCTAATTCACTTTCCGCCGTGCAAAGTGGCGCACGACATGTTCAAGGCACACTCAACGGTTTGGGTGAGCGCACTGGCAACACAAACTTGACGACCGTTATTCCAAACTTGCAACTCAAATTGGGCTACGAGTGTTTGCCCGAAGGTCATCTCGAGCGTCTTACACAAGTCAGCAATCATGTCGCCGAAGTTTTGAATCGCCCCATGAACCCACAGGCACCATATGTTGGTGTGTCGGCATTTGCGCACAAAGCAGGTTTGCATGTTTCGGCAATCGCTCGCGCCAAAGATGCATATGAACATGTGTCGCCAGAACTCGTCGGCAACGGCACTCGCTTTTTGGTTTCAGAAATGGCAGGTCGCGCGACGATCACGATGAAGGCCCAAGAACTGGGCATCAAACTTGACGGTCCGGCAATTGGTCAAGTCATCGACGATCTAAAGCGACTTGAGTTCGAGGGCTACCACTTCGAAGCAGCCGACGCATCGCTAGAACTTTTAATGCGCCGTGCCGCAGGATTTGATCAATCGTTTTTCAAAGTCGAGTCGATGCGCGTTATTACTGACGAAGCAACAACTGGCATATTCACAACAGAAGCCACCGTCAAAGTTTGGGTCGGCGAAACTCGCAGTGTGTTTACGTCTGAAGGCAATGGTCCGGTAAATGCAATCGACACCGCGTTGCGTGAAGCGTTGCGGGCAAGTTATCCGCAATTAGAGCGCGTGCATCTCACCGACTATAAAGTTCGAATTCTCGACTCAGGTTCGGCAACAGGTGCGGTCACTCGCGTTTTGATTGACGCAACCGACGGTGAGCGCACGTGGACAACAATCGGCGTCTCGGCGAACATCATCGAAGCATCGTGGCGCGCGCTTGAAGAGTCGCTCGTTTACGGCTTGTTGCATTTGCAATCTTGATCTTGATTTAAATGTTCTAGGCTGGTCGCGACATGGCAGCACCAAAGTTCACGCCGTTAGACCCGACCGATCGTCCGCGAACATATTCTTCGCCTGAACATGTGCCGTCACCGTGGCGCAACGATAAACCAGCGGCAATCGTGGCTCGGCAACCCAAAGGTCAAAAACTCGGTTATCAAGGCCCAGATCAGGGTTATGCACTGAAGCTCGCCGAAGGTTTACGCGATTCAATCGTGTTGCAGCCAGGCGAGTCTGCCGATGATGCAATTCGCGGAGCACTCGCCATCGCTTTGCGTCGTGCCTCGAAATATGGGCGAGCACCTGTGATTCATGATTTGACTGTTGCATTCGGCATTTGGGGTTTCATGTTGCTTGATCCGCCAGCCGATCTTGTTGCACGGCGCAAAGAGTTGTTCGCTGGTTTGGGTGATGCAGCGCATCACTATTCAGAAATTCGCGCACTCGTCGACATGGTGCCAGAAAGCACGATGCTGATGACACCAGAACAAGTGCGCACAGGCATGCCAGGCAGTTGGCGTGCTCTTACTGGCGCTTAAAAATTATTTATCGATTGCGTGCGCTTCAAGACTTTTGAGTGCAACGAATTCAAGTGTGAGAGTGTGAGTTGAGCGCAACTTAACTTTCGGGGCTTTGCCAGCCACAAATGCTTCTTGCCAACGTGGCGCACAAAGACACCATTGGTCGCCAGGCTTTAGCCCGGCAAAACCATATTGCGGCATCGGGGTTGAGAGATCGTTGCCGACAGACTTTGAATATTCGAGAAACTCTGCGGTCATTATTGCGCACACAGTGTGCACGCCAGTGTCGTCGCCACCTGTTTCACAACAACCTGTGCGGTAGTAGCCAGTTATTGGGTCGAAATTGCACGGCTCAAGAGGTTCACCATAAACATTTGTTTGCTGACCAATTGTCATTTTGTCGTCAATTCGTTGCGTGGTTTTTTAGTTGATCGACACGCCGACAAGGCGACCAATGACATATGTGACGCCAACAGCGAGCAACATGATTGCTACTTGTCGAACGGCGCTTAAAGTTTTTGATCGTTCTGCTTGTTGCCCGATCGCATAACCAGCGACAGCCGCTGCAATTACGGCAACGATGACTGACGAATATTTAGCTGAGTTTCCGCCGCTGAAAATCCACGGAATAACTGGCAACATCGCGCCGGCCAAAAATGTTACGAGCGAGATAAGCGCAATCTGAATCGGGTTCGGCAAATTGGCGGCATCAAGACCAAACTCTTCGCGTGCGTGCACGACCACTGCACGCTCGGGGTCGCGCATAACTTCGGCGGCAGAGATTGCGGCTTGCTCGCGCGACATGCCATGCTGTCGATACATCGCGGCCAACTCAGAAGTTTCGGCCTCTGGGTGAAGTTTTAACTCTCGCAACTCGAGCGCCATCTCGCGTTTGACCAGGTCGTTTTGTGCGCTAATTGAAACCCATTCTCCAGCAGCCATACTTGCCGCACCAGCAACCGCAGCAGCGATGCCCGCGAGTCGAACAACATTTGAATCAACACCGCCCGCAGCAAAGCCAATAATCAAAGAAACATTTGAAACTAAGCCGTCACTGAAACCGAATACTCCGGCACGCGCTGAGCCACCGGCGATTGCGCGATGGTCTGGGTGACCTTCATGTTCGAGAGTTTTCTTTGCCACGACTTCAACAATACTTCTGTCTCGGGTGCTTACGCTCACCGAGATAGCCTGATGACAGATGGCACAGACACCGCGCTACCGATTTGCGCCGTCACCAACAGGTTATTTTCATGTCGGCGGTGCACGAACCGCTCTTTACAACTGGATTCTTGCGCTTCAGTCAAATGGTGTTTTTGTTTTACGGATAGAAGACACCGATGATTCGAGAAATAATCCGCAATGGACGCAGGGCATTCTCGATGCGCTTGCTTGGCTCGGCATAGATAACAAAGATTCGCACTTCGAAGGGCCTTTCTTTCAATCTGCCAATGCTGCTTTGCATGTTGAATCTGCCGAGAAACTTTTCGCCCAAGGTGCTGCATATTATTGCGACTTGTCATCTGAAGACATTCAGAAACGTGCCAAAGAATTGGGCAAACAGGGCTATGACGGCTATTCGCGTGATCGAGGTTTGGGGCCAGGCGAAGGTCGAGTCTTGCGTTTTCGCGTGCCCGAGGGCGCGACAATTGTTCAAGATCAAGTTCGGGGCAGTGTCGAGTTTGACAATTCGACGATCGAAGATTTTGTCTTGTTGCGTGGCAACGGTTCACCCGTGTTTTTATTGGCAAATGTCGTTGATGACATAACGCAAGGCATCACTCATGTCGTGCGGGCCGAAGAGCATCTGCCGAATGCGCCAAAACAACAGATGATTTGGCGAGCGCTTGGCCACGAGCCACCAAATTGGGCTCACGTTCCGGTGCTTGTTAACGAGCAGCGAAAAAAACTTTCGAAGCGTCGCGACAAAGTTGCAGTCGAGCAATATCGAGAAGAAGGAATTCTCTCGCCGGCGATGAAAAATTATTTGATGACCCTTGGTTGGGCACCCACTGGTGATTCAGAAATTGTGCCGTTCGAAAAAATTACTGCCGAGTTTGACTTGAGCAGTGTCAATCATTCGCCGGCATTTTTTGACATCGTCAAATTGCATTCGTTCAACGCTGACTACATTCGTGCGATGCCGGTCGATGAGTTCATTCGCGAATGCGAACCCTGGCTGGTGGGTGCAAAAGCCCCGTGGCAAGCACAAGATTATGACGCAAAAGTTTTTGCAGAAATAGCGCCATTAGTTCAGACTCGTGTGCAGTTGCTGCAAGATGTGCCGAGCATGGTCGACTTTTTGTTCTGCGATTTGCCGACGATTGATGATGCTGCATTTGCCAAAGCGTTCGCGCCAGAGTGGGCGAGCGCAACACTGATCGAAATTCGCGATGCCTTCAAGACATGTGAGTTCACACCTGATGCACTCAAAGCCGTGGTCGAAGCGGTCGGCGAGAAGCACTCGCTGAAACTCGGCAAGATGCAAGCGCCATTGCGGGTGGCGATCACGGGGCGCAGTGTTGGTCCGCCATTGTTCGAACCGATTGCGATGTTGGGTCGTGACGCAACACTCAAGCGAATTGATGTCGCGCTCGCCAAGAAGGTTTGAGCGAGTTTTAACCAATGAAGTTGCGACGAGTTCTTCAGTCGCTTGGTTTAATTGTTTTAATTGCGGCGGTTTACTTCGTTGTCTCGTTGTTACAAGTGTGGAACACGGGTCGTAGCGCTGATCGCCAACCAGTTGGCGCAATTGTTGTGCTCGGCGCCGCTCAATATGACGGTCGACCATCGCCACAACTGCAGGCTCGCCTCGACCACGCGCTCGAATTATGGAACCTCAACTTGGCTTCGTACATCGTGGTCACGGGCGGCAAGCAAGAAGGCGATCGATTTACTGAGGCGGCCGCTTCGCGCAAATTTTTAGAGTCAAGCGGCGTGGCTAGCGACCTGATTTTTGAAGAAAATTCTGGCACGACTACTTATGCATCGTTGTTTGCTGTTTCGCAAGTTGCTAATCAGCTGGGTATTGATCGCGTGTTGATTGTGAGCGATCCATTTCATCTTCTGCGCGCAGAATTAATCGCCAACGAAGTTGGCTTTAGCGCGAGTTCGTCGGCGACACAGTCGAGTGTGATTCGAGGCGGCGATGCTTTTAGGCACAATCTTCAAGAGGCTGCGGGTGTTGCCATTGGTCGCATAGTTGGTTTTCGACGCGTTGATTCGTGGACTAATTAATTAGATATTTGCGATATCGTAAAACCGTCACTCTGGGGAGTGGTGTAACTGGCAACACAGCAGATTCTGGTTCTGTTATTCAGGGTTCGATTCCTTGCTCCCCAACTCCGCAATTATCAGTGCATAGCACTGATAATTGCTCTGCTTCGCTTGGCTTGGTTGCTCGGCTACGCCTCGCAACTTCGAAGCGCTGAACCTCGCTTGGTTGCTCGGCTAAGCCTCGCAACGCCGTAACTGAATCGACAGATAGCGTGAGAGGGATACTTGCTCCCATCGTCTAGCGGCCTAGGACACCACCCTCTCAAGGTGGCGGCACGGGTTCAAATCCCGTTGGGAGTGCCAATGAAA
>JANRBC010000169.1 GCA_030727685.1 Ilumatobacteraceae bacterium | reverse complement strand
GCTGCTTCTGATAATCCGCCAAAATAAATTGGCGGACAACCCATGTCGTGACTCGCAATTCGTGGTGGATCAATTTTTAACTGCAGAAATTCGCCTTCTAAATTTACGGCGCGTCCCTCGAGTAACTCACCGAGCGCAAACAAATATTCGGTGGTGCGTCGGTAACGAGACTCACTTGAAAGATGCTCGCCAGGCATCTCAGAAGAAATTGCATTGATCACCAATCGCGAATTTGCAATCTGTTGCAGTGTCGCGATTTGCCGAGCCAATTGCGGCACGACCAGTTCGCCAAGGCGCACGGCGAGCAACAATTTAATTTCGTTGGTCAACGTTGCAATGGCCGCAGAAAATGCAGTCGCATCAATACCGAGGCTGTACCCAGACGGCAACAACACATTGTCAAAGCCGTTTAATTCGGCACGCCGTACTATGTCGCTGCAATGCAGCCACGATGATTGCAACTCTTCGTCAGCGATGCCTAAAAACTCGTAGTCGTCGTCGCACAGCGCAGCGAACCACGCAACTTCAACACTCGGACGAATCGTGCTCACGCGCTAAATCTAGTCAGCGCAAGTTAACTCGCCCTAAAAACAGAGGCTAAAGCCAAGTTAATTACGAGCAATTGCTCGAGTGTTTATGAACAGCCGCTTGAAGAACCGCAGTCGCCACAGACATAACAAGCGCCTGCGCGCTGCATGTTTGCCGAACCACACGACGAGCAGATCATGCCCGTGCCTGCTGCTTTTGTAGCACCGTGACTTGGTGGCGCCGAAAATGTGCCGGCGTCAATCTGTGCCACGAGTTCGCTCGCCGACGGAATCGTCTTTGGGTCTGCGAAAACATCGGTGCCCTGCGTCGTCTGAGTGATCGACTCTTCAACACCTGGCAACGTTGGTTGCAAACGCTCTTCACGGGTGTAGATACCCAACTCTGCACGTTCGTCAGCGGTTAGATATTCAACAGCCAATCGACGGAACAGATAGTCGACGATGGAAGATGCCATGCGAATATCTGGGTCATCGGTCATGCCGGCTGGTTCGAACCTCGTGTTGACGAAAGCTTCGATGAATGCACGCATTGGCACGCCGTATTGCAAACCATACGAGATGCTCTTGGCAAAAGCGTCCATGATGCCAGCAAGAGTTGAGCCTTGCTTTGAAACAGTCAAGAACACTTCGCCAGGACGACCATCTGAGTATTCGCCGATGGTTGCAAAGCCTTTGCAATCAGCCACTCTGAACTCGAATGTGCGACCACGACGTGAACGTGGAAGTTTTTCGCGAACAGGTTGGTGAACAACTCGCTCGACGATGCGCTCGATGATTTGTGTCGCTTCACCTGATGCATCGCCACCCGTCGACGAACCTTGCTCGCCATCTTTCTTCATTGTTGACAACGGCTGACCAACCTTGCAATTGTCGCGATAGACGGCAACTGCTTTGACGCCCAACTCCCATGACAACATGTGCAATTCTTCGATCTCTTCGATCGTTGCTTCTTCTGGCATGTTCACAGTCTTCGAGATCGCACCAGACAAGAACGGCTGTGTTGCACCCATCATGCGCACGTGGCCTTCGTAGTGAATGGTGTTGTCACCCATCGAGCACGCAAAGACTGGCAGATGTTCTGCCTTGAGATCTGGCGAGCCGACAATTGTTTTGTTCTCATCAATGTAGGCAACGATGCGATCTATCACTGGTGCTTCGTAACCGAGTTGATTCAACGCACGTGGCACCGTTTGGTTAACAATCGTCATGTTGCCGCCACCGACAAGTTTCTTGAACTTGACCAGACCTAGATCTGGCTCAATACCTGTTGTGTCGCAGTCCATCATTAGACCAATGGTGCCGGTCGGCGCCAACACAGATGCTTGACTATTGCGCACACCGTATTCTTCGCCGTCACGCACTGCTGCGTCCCAAGCTGAAGTTGCTGCGTCTACCAAACTCGGTTGAACAACATCAATGTTGTCGATCTCGAGGTTGGCATCGCGATGCATACGCAACACGTTGAGCATGTATCGCTCGTTGGCTGAGAAACCAGCGAATGGACCCATGCGACTCGCAGTGCGAGCGCTAGTGGCATACGCATGGCCAGTCATCAACGAAGTCAATG
>JANRBC010000168.1 GCA_030727685.1 Ilumatobacteraceae bacterium | reverse complement strand
TTGACAACAAACTGCTTCAGCAACTTGTCGCTGACATCGGCAAGTGCGCCACGACCAAACTGAGCAATCTTGCCTGTAATCGTGAGATCTGTGTTAACCGTGCAACGCGTCGTGTTGGCATCAACAACTTCTAATTGCGCGGTGATAATCGCCGAAGCATTGCCCTTGCCAGTTGAATCACGACCCTCGCCTTTCAATACCGCGCGATGTGCGGCGTCATTGCGCTCTTGAAAGATCGCCTGACCACCAAACTTGGCCACGATCGGTCCGACTTTGACGGTTACGTGTCCCTTATATATGTCGCCTTCGATGCTCGTCAATGTCGCGCCAGGCAAGCACGGCGCGATTCGTGCCAAATCGGTCAGCGTTGCCCATGCAACATCAATCGGCGCCTTCACCTCAAACGCATTGTTGATTTCCATGTTGCTCCCTCACGCTCAAGACTACTTCAGTCGCAAACGACGATTTGCCCGAGCAATTAGCATCTCGGGGGTGAATGCGTATCGCGAGCAGTTCAGCCTTGACCCGCGCGTTGCATATTTAAATCACGGATCATTTGGCGCCGTGCCAAAAATCGTCGCTCAGGCTCAGCGCGAGTTTCAAATGCTCGAAGAAAGCAATCCGAATTTGTTTTTTCGCACCACGCTGCCCAAGTTGCACGACGAAGCGCGTGCGTTCGTCGCCGAATGGCTCGGCACAACGCCAGAACTTTTTGCATTCGTACCCAATGCATCACAAGGCGTGATCACTGCGGCGAGTGCGCTAGTTACAAAACCGCGATCACAAATCGTTGCCACCAGCCTCGGCTACGGCGGTGTGTTGAACGGCCTCGCCGAAATCGCCCGACGCACACAAAGCACATTGCGCATCGCTGAAGTTGACTTCGCGACCGGCGCGCAGACCGCAGAAGACATTGCCGACAGTGTCTTTGCTGCACTGACAAATGAAACAACTCTCGTTGTGCTCGATCAAATCACATCTGAAACTGCGCTGCTATTGCCCATCGATCAAATCGTGCGCACGATTCGCCGCGTCTCGCCGCACGCTCGTGTCGTGATCGACGCCGCACACGCGCCCGGCATGTTGACGCCCGCATTGCCCGCAGACTTTGATGTTTGGGTCGGCAACTTTCATAAATGGATATGCGCTCCGCGCGCCTCTGCCGGCCTTGTTTGTCGCACGAGTGAAATTGCGAGCCAAATGATGCCGCTCGCACCTTCATGGGACTTCGAAGCGGGGTTTCCGAAATCGTTTTTCTCTCAAGGCACCGACGACTATTCGAGTTATCTCGCGACACCGCACGCAATCAGGTTTCATGAGTCACTTCGCGCCAATCAACTCGACGATCACAATCGCCGCGTGGTCAACGAAGCCGCCGAGATGTTGCAAACCCACTGGGGCACCGAGCAAGTTGTACCAACCGAAATTTCTTGCCCGTGGATGCGCCTAGTTCAACTTCCGCTGAAAAAGCAGTTAACTAAACCCGAATGCGATGCACTCACGCTAAAAATTAGCCAAGACCTAAAAACTGAAACAGTGATCGTGCCACCAGGCGACGCAACCTACGTTCGACTTTCAGCATTTATCTATAACGAACCAACCGATTACGAAAAACTAAAGCTGATCGATCTAAATTCTTAACAGGTTGCAGCGTCGACACCGGCCGAGTTGAGATCGGCGATTAGTGCATCGCGAGTTTTGAGATCGGCGACACCCATTGTCCATTTGGTGCCGCACAAAATCGGCGTGTCGGCCCAAGTTTGATCACTACCAGTTGTGCCAAGCAGCGCGAGTGCCTCGTCGCTCACTCGCTGTTTTTCTACTTCGCTCACATAAATATCGAAATCAATCTGCTTATTGTCGCGTTTGCACTGCCAAGACTCTTTAGTTTCTGAAGGAGATTTTTGCCAAAGCGATGAAAGCGGCTCGCAAACAACTTTGGCGATCTCGCCAGCAACACCTGTCGGGGCAACGAAATCAGAATCGGCGGGCACGTCTGAGCTTGAGTCACTGCCGCCACACGAAGCGACGACGAGCAACAGCATTGTTAAAGCAAGTTTTTTCATTGGCACTCCCAACGGGATTTGAACCCGTGCCGCCACCTTGAGAGGGTGG
>JANRBC010000167.1 GCA_030727685.1 Ilumatobacteraceae bacterium | reverse complement strand
GTTAATTCGATCTCAAGACGCCTAGACATGAGCCTTTACGGTATAGGCAAACTTGTGATTTGACATATTTGCATTGCAAAACTAGTACCGTAATTTTGTGGCAATTTACGCATTGGGTGATCGCGTACCAAAGATTCATGACAGCGCGTTCGTACACCCAGAAGCTGTGGTAATCGGCGCAGTTGAAATCGGTGCCGAGTCAACAATTTGGGCGGGAGCAGTGTTGCGCGGAGACGACGGAGAGATTCGCATCGGTGCGCGAACAAGTATTCAAGACAATTGTGTTATCCATACGACACCTGAGACGCCAACGATTGTCGGTGATGACTGCGTGATTGGACACATTGTTCATCTCGAAGCATGCACCATTGCATCTGGTGCACAAGTGTCGTCGGGTGCAATCGTGTTGCATCGCGTGATAGTCGAAACTGGCGCGATTGTCGGAGCGAATTCAGTTGTTCTGAACGACACAGTTGTGCCTGCTGGGGCATTGGCAGTTGGTTCGCCAGCAGTGATTAAAGAAGGTCGGGCTCGAAGCGAAGAAATCGAACATGGTGTTCGCGTTTATGTTGCAAAAGGCAAAATTTTTAAAGAGAAGCTTCGCAAGATCAAGGATTGATCTCATCGCGCTCGGCAATATTGCGCGGTTTTTAGGCGACAACTGCCAAAAGTTGAGTTAAGTCGAGTCGTTCAGATTCAACCAAATAGTGATGTGCGGCATCGCGTCTGAATTGTGAGCAAAGATCGGGCCTAAAAAAGCGAGCACCCTCGCGAATCACATAGTTCAGAATAAAAAATCGATAGGCGAACGGCAAGAATTCAATTTCAGTGCGACTAAGTGGATAAACCTGATGATATGCAGAGATGAATCTGACGAATCTCGGCTCGGTCAGTGTGTGAGCAGAGTATGAAAACTGAGTTTTATCGCCAGTGCGTGACGACACACGGCTAAGGAAATAGAAATCAAGTAGGCGAGACTCGATGCGAAACCAGTCGTAATCCCATCTGGTTGAAAATTCAAAAGATGAATCTTTGTTTTGGTTAGATGAGAGAACCGAGAAGTTGCCGAGATTCCAGTCGACCAAAATTGGTATTCGTACCCATTCGTCGTAGTGAATTTTCTCAAGATGTAAAAGCAAGTCGTGCGTGTAACGCTGCAGCGTAGAGATAGCCAATGAATCAAGACCGAAATGAGATTCGGCTTGGTCATCGCGAAGCAGATCGTATAAATGAATCGCGTCACCTTTAACCGAATTAGATGTTGGTGGCAAACTTGGGCTGATGGCGGCGCACGCCAAGTGAAACTCAGCGATCTCGCTCGCCAAAGTGACTACGTCGTCGTCGTTCAAGATTCGAGGCAACCCTGTGTTGCCCTGAACATCGGTATAAAAGACCGCCCAACATTGCCCGTCGTACCACGTGAATGGACGCCCATTTTTCGTTAAGACTTCGGCTAAAAAGCCAGACCAACGACCGCCACGCAACAAAGAACTGCACCGCGCAAGCCGGTCGTGGTCTTCGGCGAATTGAAAGTACGAGCCGTATGAACTGACTTTTGCAATCAGACTTGAACCGTCGGACATCGTGATTCGAAATACACGGTTTGTTGAAACGTGAGCCGAGACTTCGTCAAAATTTTTAATCTGTCGAGCGTCGCCGAAACTGGCCCATGCATCAAGAACATTTTGTTTCGCATTCGGTAACGATTCGCTGCTAGGTGGCGCCCCGAAAACCATGGTTCATTCTCGCAGAACTGCAACCAGCGAAAGCGAGATTGCTAAGAGCGAGCGCGAATGCCGATTGGCGCGATCAAATGGAAGCCCGCTTGATGCCGCTGTTCTTCAGATTCGCCGCCCCAGAAACCATATTCATGATGATTGCGCGCAAAGTCGCGACAAGTTGCAAGCACTTCACATGTCTCACACACTGCACGCGCCATTTGCTCACGTCGTTCGCGAGCTTGAGGTCTCTCAGCAGCCGGCGGAAAAAATATGTCCGATAAGCCACGACACGCGGCATCGTTCATCCACTTGTCGTCTGTCTCAAGTCTTCGCTGAAAGAAGTCGCTAGCGGACACACCTGCAAACTAGGCGATAACTAACTGATCAGTCAATTAGATCTTGAGCGCTTGTGAAACTCC
>JANRBC010000166.1 GCA_030727685.1 Ilumatobacteraceae bacterium | reverse complement strand
AAATTATTATCGCCAATGATCAACTGACTGGTCAGTCTCTTGCTGCTTTTGCCGAAGCTCCAGGTCGACGACTGCCGATTGTTATTGAAACAGTTGTTGGCAAACCCCGTGCGGTTACTAACTCGGATACTGCAATACAGCTTGCGGGTATCGCGCATCTTGCTCATATCGCCTCGCATGCAGCAGAAGAAGCTTTCAACAACTTGCATGGCGCGCGAATTATCTCGTCGAGTTGGATCACAGTTGTGTGGCCCCGTGGGGCCGAAGTAGAAAACTTTCATCAACAAGATGACGACGAGCTTGTCAAACAACTGATTGCGGCATCAATCGGCTCGCTTGCCACGCTCGTTTTGGCACCACCAAAAAAGCGATTGCACGACCAAGTCAAAAAGGCAGCACCAACTACAAATACTGACCAGTCAGCAACGACATCAACCTCACAGATCGAAGAATTACGCCGAGCGAACCGCGAACTTTTGGAAGAAAATGCCGGGCTTCTCGAAAACGCAACTCTTACAGACATGCTCAGTGCACAAAAAGCCGAAGAGCGCGACCGAGCCTACGATCAACTCGCAACCTTTCTTTTGATGGACGAAGACAAGAGTTATCTCGACAAAGTTGCAGATGCTGTCGCTTACGCTCAAAAAAATCTCACCAACCTCGTGTTTCATAATCGAGCGGTTGATTCGGCGAACAATTCACACCTTATGAACGGACGTCGTGTGTATTCAAACTTGGTTGAGCTAAACAACCTGGCGGCGCGTTTGCAACGTGGCGACTTTGCGCCAAATGTCTTTAACATCTACTGCAATCAACAACTCAGCAACTTCGCCGCATCAATTAGCGATGAAGCAGAAAACCGTTATGCACAGGACTATGCGATCGAATGGAAGGGTGTGAATATTCTGGCAAAACCCCATATTCGTTGTGGCGATGCGCGAATTCACTTTTATCACGACACGACTACAAACGAAATTGTCATCGCCTATGTTGGTCGTCACTTGCGTGATAAATCAACTAACTAGTCGAAACTTATTTTCGGCTGGTTGTGCGTTGCCAAATTGTTTGCGCAACTCTAGAACCAAGAAATGGTCGCGCTAAACGATAAATGGCACCTGGCACGACGACGCTCTTGTTCTTGCGCAAACCGCGTAGCGCAACCTCGACGACATCGTCACTATTAATCCAGAGCCACTTCGGCACTCGCTCGCGCAAATGCGTAAGCCCAGCCTGCTGATGCAAATCAGTTCGCACATAACCTGGGCAAACGACGCAAACCTGCACTCCTGATTTGCGAACCTCCATATTCAAACTTCGACCGTAAGAGGTCACATAACTCTTTGCTGCGGCGTAAAGCGCTGACTTTGGCATCGGTGTAAACGCGGCGATGCTCGAGACGATTACGACGCAACCCATCTTGCGCTGCATCATCTTGGGCACTATTGCCTCGCAAACTTCAACGACACCAGTTGCCAATAATGTATTTAGTTTTGTAATTTCGTCTCCCGATGTCGAGCCAACTCGTGCAGCCCGAGTGATGCCCGCGTTTAACACTAAAAAGTCGACACTGCTCGCTTCATCAATGACACTTTGCACACCGACACTCGTGCTTAGATCAGCAACGACAACTTTCGTCTGTGCGCAAAAAACTTGAAGTTCGCTGGCTAGTGATTCAAGAAGTTCGCGACGACGTGCCACTGCGATTATGTCGTATCCACTTTTTGCCAAGAATCTGGCAAACTCGCGACCAATGCCCGAAGAGGCACCCGTAATTAAAGCAAGTTTCCGATTCGACACACTTTGAGCATTACATGAAAACTGCCTAGGGTAAAGCCATGACCTCAACGCAAACCCCCGAACAACTTTCGCCCGTCTATCAACTTTCAGATCAATACATCGAACAACTAGCCGAAAGCGACCCTGGTCTTGCCACTGCACTCGGCATTGCTGGTCACGACCACGAGATGACTGACTTCAGCCCACGAGGTCACGATCAACGCCACGAGATAACTCGATCAACTTTAAACAAGTTGAATTCACTCGACACAACAGCAGACCGCGATCGCCTCGCGGCTGGAGTATTGCGAAATTCACTTGAAATGTCGACACTCGAATACGACGCGGGTGAGCACCTGCGTTCGATTCGCGTGCTTGCGGGCGATGTCGACTCGGCGCGAGCGATCTTTGACTTGATGCCAACTGCAACGGCCGACAACTGGAAGACAATTGCAGAAAGAATGCAAGCAGTACCGACTGCATTTGCGAGTATGCAAGAGAGTTGGACTCTTGGTATTTCGCGAAAAGTAGTGGCGCCCCGTCGTCAGGCGATCGTTGTGGCAGAACAACTCGAGACCTGGGCCGGCACACCAACATCGCCCGGGTTTTTCACTCAGTTCGCCGAAAGCGCAAGCAACGTAAAAGGCGCACCGCTCGAAGAACTACGTCGCGCTGCGATTGACGCATCAAACTCAATGGCCGAGACAGCAAAGTTTTTGCGCCAAACATATGCCCCAGCAGCCGACCCGCGCAACGGCGTTGGCCCAGAGCGACATGCACTCGCACGCCGCCGATTTATGGGCATGAGCGTCGACGCACGTGAAGCATATGAGTGGGGTTTCGCCGAAGTTTCTCGTCTCGATGCCGAATTAGTAAAAACTGCAAAAGAGATAAAACCAAATGCGACGCTTGACGAAGTTCGCCACTTTCTTGACACCGACCCACAGCACAGCATCGAGGGCGAAGAAAACCTACGTGAATGGTTACAAAAGTTAATGGATGACGCGATGTCGTTTTTAATTCGCGAAAACCATTTTGACATTCCAAAAGAAATCCATCGTGTCGAGGCAATGATCTCGCCACCAGGTGGTGCGGCCGCAATGTATTACACACCGCCAAGCGAAGACCTTTCTCGACCGGGTCGAACTTGGTACCCCGCAAATGGACGCAAGAGGTTTCCACTTTGGAGTGAACCAACGACTGCGTATCACGAGGGCGTGCCTGGTCATCACCTGCAAATTGGAATGGCGACTGTCAACTCAGAAAAACTCTCGCGCTTTCAGCGCAACGAATTTGTCAGTGGGCACGGCGAAGGTTGGGCGCTTTACGCCGAACGATTAATGGATGAATTGGGTTTCTTGAGCAAACCCGAATACCGACTCGGCTATTTATACGCGCAAGCGTTTCGGGCAGCACGAATCGTTGTCGACATCGGCATGCATTGCGAATTTACAATTCCAAAAGAGTCAAAGTGGCACGGAGGCCAAGCGTGGACTCCAGAGTTGGCTCTTGAGTTTTTGTCGGCTCGCTCTTCAAGCGATGACGAATTCAACAAATCAGAAATCAACCGCTATTTGGGTTGGCCTGCACAGGCGATCTCATACAAACTTGGCGAAAGAGTTTGGTTGTCGTTGCGCGAAGATGCAAAACGCAAGCACGGGGCGAACTTTGACTTACGTGCCTGGCACGCGTACGCACTTGACCTTGGAAACTTGGGTCTTGATTTGTTAAAAACCGAACTCGCTCGTTTTTAACTCGAAACCTTTAAGGCAGTACGACTACTTTCGTGCCAGGTTTCGCGAACTTAAAAATAAATTTGGCATCAACTGGGCTCATGCGAATGCAACCACTGCCTCGAAAAGTGCCAAGTTGGTTTTCTGTTTGCATCACCTTGCCATCTTTCTTCGGTATGTCATGAAAGCCAATGTTGCCACCGGCCGGACCTAGCGCAAACCGTGTCATATTGTTGAACCACACGCCTTCAAAGTCGAGACTGAACGAGCGCAACGACTGACTGTTGACTTTGTATTCTCCAGATCTCGGCACACCACGACGACCCGAGACAGGCATCGCACGTACGACATTATTTTGAGCATCAACAACCCAAACCCACTGCACACTATTTTTGTAAATGACTCTTCGTCCACTGCCAGATTTGCTTGGCAGCTCTGGTGGATTCAAGCGTGAGTACGGCGGAAACCTTAAGGCACGAGTCGGATACTGCGATGAGACTTCGGCTGCAGTCGGTGCTGGCACGACCGTCGATGTCGTAGACGGCGTCAATGTGGTTGTCGTGGTTGAATCATTTGTCGCTGCACCTGCAGCCACGCCTGAGACTAACGAAACCGCCACGACCGCGACCGCAAGAAAAACCCGACTAAGTATTTTCACTTTATTTTTTAAAGAACCTTTTCTTGTTCGATGACTTAGCAGCAGGTACTCCGACAAGTGGATTGTCAATAATCGTATACCGATTTCCCCAGTTGCCAACGATGCCCTGCACCATGGCTGCAAATGGCAACGCCAGAACAGCGCCGATCGGTCCAAGTATCGCACCACCTGCAATCGCCGCGCCGAAGGCAACAGCCGCATGTAGCTCAAGAGTTTGCGCAGTGATTTTTGGGGCCAATAAGAAATTTTCTAATTGTTGATAAACCGCAATAAAGACGATCACGACTAGTGCCTTGAGTGGAGAATCTAAAAACGCCAACAAAACTGGCAATACACCTGCAAGATATGTGCCAACTACGGGCAAGAACTGTGAAACTAAACCAACCCAAACAGCAAGTGCAACCGGCGCTGGTGTGCCGATTGATTGAAACACAATCCAATGAAAAAATGCCGACACAACTGCGAGCAGAGCGCGCGAGTAGATATATCCACCTGTCTTCTGAATAGCTAAGTTCCATACTGCAAGAACAGTTTTTTGTTTGTCAGCGCTAAGTCGACTGCAGATCAGTCGACGTAAACGCGGCCCATCAGCAATTAGATAGAACGCAAACAAAATTATCGAAAACACTTGCAGTAATCCACTTAATGCACCAAGCGAAATATCAACAACTCGGTCTTGCTGATTTTCAAAAAAGTTTTGCACCGAACCATTCGGATCACTAATTGATTCGACCCAATCTTGTGCAACAATTGAAGTGCCGAGATTATCGTTGAGAAACTCGACGGTGTCAGTTACGTACTGTTCGCGATTGTCGTAAAGATCTTGAGCTTGAGTTGCCACCAGAGTGCCGATCGCTGCCCCAAACGACGCAATGGCAACAAATACACTGACAAGCAATAAGCTGGTCGCCGAACCGCGAGACCAGCCGCGGGCTGCGAGGCGATTTACAGCAGGTTCAATCGCCAGGGCAAAAAATAGCGAGATAAGCAGCAAAATGAAGAAGTTTGTCAACTGATGAAACAGTTCGCGAACAACCAAGGTGGCTATGAAACCAACCCAAAACAGCAAAATCGCCCGTGGTACCCACCGTGGCATTTTCGCGTTATTAGTCAAGTCATCAGACTCGGCATGACTCATGTCATCTAGCGTACTTGTCGATTACTTAGACAAATGTCCACTCAAGATGCCACGATATAACGAACCTTTATGAAGCTTTTCGGCAAATCAGTTTCAATTGAAAAGATCCGCGAAAATGTGGCCACCGAGTTGCGCGCCCGAGTTGTCGGACCAAACGCCAGCCAACGCACACACGAAATAATGGACGCACCAGGCGAGCGTTGGTTTGCTGAAGATCGCCCAATTCGACTCGTTCACGGTGACGCTTCAATGTTCATCGGCGGATTGCGGGCGTTACTTTTACAATCGCTGCACCCACTCGCAATGGCCGGCGTTGCGAATTATTCGGACTACAGAAAAGATCCGTGGGGTCGCCTGCAACGCACTGCTGACTTTTTGGCAGCAACAAGTTTTGGTCCTGCACATGAAGCCCAACGAATCGTCGATCGCGTCAAAGCAGTTCACGTAAAAGTAAACGGTGTCGCTAGCGATGGACGAAATTACTCTGCTACCGATCCACATCTTTTGAAATGGGTGCACATCGCCGAAATTGACTCGTTTTTGTATACCTACCAAAAATTCAGCAAGGCACCGCTCGACCAAGCAGGCCGTGACGGTTATGTAAAAGATGCTGCGTTTGTCGCTCGTGCAGTCGGCGTAATTGATCCGCCAGAAACCGAAGCAGAGTTGCGCGAGATGATCAACTCATATCGCCCAGAACTAAAAAGCACTCGTGAGTCGCGAGATGCGACAAAATACCTTTTGTTCAAACCGCCATTGCCTGGCGCAGCGAAACTCGCCTACTGGCTATTGATGGTTGCAACTGTTTCAACCTTGCCGGCATGGACACGAATTCCGTTGCGGGTCGGATATTTACCAATCGTTGAACAAGTGATTCTTCGGCCACTTGGCTATCTAATGACTAGTGCGATCCGTTGGATAACAAGCACACCAATCGACAAATCAAGTGACTCGTGAAGAGACTTCGGTGATCTCGAGATATTTTTTCGAGGCAACCAGATCGCGAATTCTTGCAAACCCATCAAAAATTTCGACATAGCTAGTTGCTAATGGCGAAACTGCCAATCTGATGCAATCAGGCTGACGATAATCGCCAATGACATTCGCAAAAATTCTCATCGCTTCAGAAATCTGGCGGGCATGTTTATGACGTACAGAGATATGGCCACCTCGACGAGTGGCACCGCGCGGCGTGACTACAGAAAAATCAAGGGGCGCTAGCCATGCATCGTGCAGGGCAATCATCAAGTCAGTGCCGATTGCGGCTTTTTTTGCAATCGCCGAAAGACCTGCTCGTTCAATCATCGAAATTGCAGTCTCGACACACCGCATACCGATAATGCTTGGGCTGGCGATTTGAAAACCTCGCATGTCTTGCGAACGATCAAAGCCTTGACCCATTGCAAACTGATCACGCTGGGCAAACCATCCTTGAATCGGCACCTGCAATTCAGATTGCATTGCTTTGCTGACATATAACCATGCCGGCGAGCCTGGTCCTGAGTTGCAATATTTGTATGTGCACCCGACCGCCAAATCAACTTTGTCACGCTCAAATTGCATCGGAACAACGCCGACTGCATGACTCGCGTCCCAAACAAAAAGCGCACCTGCGTCACGTGCTAGTTGAGTCAATTTAGCGACGTCGTGTAATACACCAGACCGATATTGAATAACCGACAAAGAAACGAGCGCGACATCATCGTTGAGCACAGCACTTAGCGCTTCTGGTGAGACATACTCTTCGCCTGCATCATCGTTGATCACCACAAGCTTCAAGCCGCGTTGCTTACAGATACCTTCTAATATGTAGCGATCGGTCGGAAAGTTCGCCGTATCAGTTATTACTGTTTTGCGATTGGGTTTGGCGTCTACCGCAGCACTACAAAGTTGATAAAAATTTACGCTCGTCGTATCGACGCAAAGTGTTTGACCTGCCGAAACACCAAAAGTTGTACGACCAATTAGATCTCCGACAGTCTGGGCTTCGTCGATCCAACCTGACCAACCAGTGACGAGTTTTGCGCCCCACTCATCTCGCAAATAGTCTTCGACAACTTTGGCAGTCGCTTTTGGCATACGACCAAGCGAATTGCCGTCAAGATAACTAAGTTGAGGGTCTGCAATAACAAACTCATCACGAAAAGCCAACAAAGGGTCTTTGGCGTCAAGTTCTTCGGCGAAACTTCGCGAAGTTAAATTGTTTGGCATACGCTCACCGTATATGAATTCTGGCGAAAATACGAAAAAATTTGACTCGGCCATCACATATTCGTCGTATCTCAAGGTTGATGAACTTTTGCAACTACAGAGCCCGCGCTCGACCGGGCCAGAGCACGACGAGATGCTCTTCATCATTGTTCACCAGACATACGAATTGTGGTTCAAATGCGTTTTACATGAACTTTCTCGTGCCCAACAATTGCTTGAACTTGGCGACACACATGCTGCACTGCCGGTGTTGGGCCGCGTCCGCACAATTTTTAAAGTTTTAGTCAGTCAAGTTGACATTTTAGAAACGATGACGCCCCTCCAATTCAATTCTTTTCGCGACCGACTTGAGGCAGCCAGTGGCTTTCAGTCAGTTCAATTTCGCGAACTCGAAGCGGTGCTCGGCAGGCGCGACCCTTCAATGGTTGACCATCTTGAGCCAAACAGCGAGCCGCAACTCCGAGTTCAGAGTGCGATGAATCGGCCAGCACTATTCGATTCGGTATTGGTATATCTGGTTAAACGTAATCACAAGATGCCAATTGAAATTATGCAGCGTGATTTCAGTGAGGTCTACTCTGCTAATGAACTTGTGCAAGAGTCGTTGGCCAACGCATACCGAAATGATCCTGAAGCAGCAATGCTTCTTGAGCGACTGATCGATATCGACGAAGGTCTTCAAGAATGGAGATATCGCCACGTGAAAATGGTCGAACGCACCATCGGCATGAAGCACGGCACCGGAGGTTCAAGTGGCGCAGCATATTTGGCTTCAACCTTGTTTAAGCCAATTTTCCCCGACCTTTGGGCGGTTCGTTCGCGCTTCTAGAACTTCGTCTTGCACATACTTAGGTCAGTAGCGTTGTCACCCAATGGGCACCGTTCGTCGTCATGCTTTTGTCGAGTGCAACGCCGACAAAGTTTGGTCGTTCGTTGGCGCACCCGAACGCTTGCACGAATGGTTTCCGATCACTGAATGTCGCGTCGAAGGCAACAAACGGTGGATAACTTTGGCCGCAGGCATCGTTTTTGAAGAAGACATCGTCACGCTCGACCATGACTTGCGCAGATTTCAATACAAAATCGTAAACAACTCACTGATTAAGTTTCATCTCGGCACGGTTGATGTAATCCCCGACGGCGACAAAAGATGTTTAGTGGTCTACTCAACCGACATGGAGCCAGAAGTGTTGGCATTGCCGATTGCTGGCGCGGCAAGTCTTGGTTTAGAAAAAGTCAAGCAAATGTTTAACGGTAAATAACTATGGGTCGCAAGATCTTATTTATCACCACCGACCAGCAGCGTTACGATGCGCTCGGCTGCAACGGCGGCACGATCGCACGCACGCCAAATATTGATGCGCTCAGCAAAGCAGGTATCACTTTTGATCGCGCGCACCCACAAAATGTCGTGTGCATGCCATCGCGTAGCACGATGATCACTGGTCAACATGTCAGCACGCATGGCGTATGGATGAACGGCGTTCCGCTGCCAGAAGATGCACCGAGCATTGCCAGCGACCTGCGCCGTGCCGGTTACACGACAGCGTTGATCGGCAAAGCGCATTTCGAGCCGCTGCTCGATCCATTTTTGAGATTCACCGAAAATCGAATCGGCAATCAACGCAAGACGATTGATGATCCTGCTGACCCACATCGCGGTTTTGATCATATGGAGTTATCAACACATGGCGCAGTCGGGCAACTGCACTACGCAAATTGGATGCGTGACAATCACCGCGAAGCAATCGCTGGCTATTACAGCGTTCTAGATAACGAGTTGCAAGTAAACGCCGAAGGCGGTGGCGACACAAACGCGCCGCAACTAAAGGTCAATCCAATTCCGGCTGAGTGGTATCACACGAATTGGGTTGCTCAACAAACCATCAACTGGTTGAACTCTCTGCCTGCAGACAAAGATTGGTTTTGTTGGATGAGTTTTCCCGATCCGCATCATCCGTGGGATCCACCGGCGTCTGAATTGCATCGCGTTCCGTGGCGCGAAGTCGACCTTCCGGCTGGCTACATCGAAGACAAGTCAAAACGCGAAAAAGTTATTGACGACAAGTTGCGCCATTGGCGTGGTTGGTACGACGGAACATTCGTTTCAAATTATGAAGCACCAGCCAGGTGGGTTCCGGCGTCGATGACTGCTGATCAAGTTCGCGAAGTAAACGCTTTCACACACGTAGAAAACGAATTGATTGACGACGCAATTGGCGACGTGCTCAAGGCGATAAATGCACGCGGTTGGTCAAGCGATCTAGATGTTGTTTATACGACCGACCACGGTGAGTTTCAGGGCGACTTTGGCTTATTGTTCAAAGGCCCATATCACGTTGATTCGTTAATGCGCTTGCCCTTGATTTGGCGACCTGCGCCGAACGCAAAGACTGCCCCAGCGCGCGTGAGTGCACCAGTTGGTTTAGTTTCGTTGGCTGCGACATTTGCTCACATCGCCGGCATCGAAAGACCGAAATATACCGAGGCACCTAGATTGCCAACATCTAACGACGATGCAACAAATTTGGGGCACGAGCGCGTGCTCACAGAATGGGACAGCGTGCTCTTTGGCAAGATCGTGCATCTGCGCACGATTTGTCGTGACAACTGGGTTTGCACTGCCGCACTTGACGGCACGATGAACAAATTTGGCGAAGGTGAACTTTACGATTTAGCAAACGACCCGTTACAACATGTCAATCGATGGAATGACGAATCAGTTAAGGCGTTGCGCGACGACTTGCTTTCTGACTTATGGGCCAACCTGCCAGCACAAGTGTTGCCACTGCGCAATATGGACGCCCCTGTTTAAGAGTTAAACAGCGGGCACTTGTTGGGTGATGCAGTGAATGCCACCGCCACCGCGAGCAAGAATCTCACCAATTTCGAGACCAACAATGTCATGACTCGGAATGAATTCGCCGAGTAGTGCCAACATTTCGCTATCGGCGTCATGGCTGCAAACTGGCACGATAACTGCGTTGTTGCAAATATAAAAATTTAAATATGGTACTGCTGCACGAATCGAGTCAGTAACTACAAATGGCAACACTGGTATCTCATGAACGATTAGACCTGCGGCTTTTGCCACGGCAATGTTTGTCGCACACCGCACAAAGTCTTCTTCGTTCTTATCGTCGCAGCCTTGCATGATCACGGTTTTTGGGCCGATAAATGCAGCCACGTTGTCAACATGGCCATCAGTGTCATCGTCGAGAGCGAGACCAAACGGCAACCAGACGACCTGTTTTTGACCTAACTCTTTGCACAACCGATCTGCAATCTGCTCGCGTGAGAGTTTTGGGTTGCGATTCGGATTAAGCAGACACTGTTCTGTAGTTATCAGTGTGCCCGCGCCGTCAACGTTTATCGAACCACCCTCGAGCACCATGTCGATCATTCGAGTTTTATGACCAGCATGTTTTGCCCAACGCGATGCAATCGTCGCATCTTTATCAAATGGAACAAATTTTTCGCCCCATCCGTTGAACTGCCAACACGTGGCGAGAAGTTCGCTATTTTCGATTATGTAATTCGGGCCTGAGTCACGAAACCAAGCATCATCAATTTCGAGTGCGACAACTTCAACATTTTCTGCACATGCTCGACGCGCATTTGCCACATCATTTGGATTAGCAATGACTGAAACAGGCTCATAGCCCGAAATGGTGTTTGCAAGCGCAGCGTGAGCAGTTTGCGCTTCAACCAAACGCGAGCCATAAATTTCTGACCGTGCTGGCCAACAGATTACCGTTCGCTCGTGCCGAGAAAACTCGGCCGGCATGCTCACTGATCGAACCCGTCAAGACTTA
>JANRBC010000165.1 GCA_030727685.1 Ilumatobacteraceae bacterium | reverse complement strand
GGCTTATCTAAAAACCCCGACCAACTAAATCGCCAAAGCGTGGTTCGTCCATTGAAGTCAATGTTGCTTTTGAAGACCCGCGAAAGAATCTCTTGGAATCTAAAGGAAAACCAAGTCAACAAAATAAGGGTCAACAAAAACCCTGGGTAAACATATTGACGAAGTTGGTCGGCAGAAAAATCTCGGCGAGACCGAACCCAACGAATCGCTGTCCAAAACGCCCAGACAAAAATGAAAACTGCGATCGCTCCAAGCGAAGTAGATGACTTGCTACGAATCAAAAGACCAAAATTCAGCAAAATCACATCAAACAACACCAGCACCACGACGCCCCAATACTTTGGGCGTCGAACAATCAAGATCCAGGTAAGTGCGCCAGCGGCAAGAAGACCCAATGCGGCTGGTGGTGCAAGCGAATTGCGGTTGAAATAGATGCCAATCCAATAGTTTTCATCAAAATTGACAGCACCTGTCCAATTGTTTCGTACTGCATACCAAGACACAATCAACCCAGGTTGCATTGCCACCAAGAACAAAGTGAGTTGTTCGAGCAAAGTGAAGCTTCGCGCTAAATACAAACCCGCCAAACAGGTAACAGTCAAAGTGAAGGATTCAACCAGTGAATAACTGCTAAAGGTTGACCAAAAGGTTGACAAAAACATCCAGCCGCAAAACGCGAGCAAAACGCCGACGGGGCCTCTTAATAAACTCTGCGGAATGCCACGACGAAACAACAGCACAACTGCAGGAACCTGAACCAATAAATATGTCGCAAACTTGGTTGAACTGATGATTTCACTATTTACTTGGCCGCTTGCTTCCCAAATTTTTAACACAGGGCCCTGAGTCAGCAAACTAAGCAAAATCACTACATAGAAATATTCAAGCCACTTAAAGATCTGACCAGGCTTTGCAACGAGCATTTGCACTGCAGAACAATCTACCTGAGCCCTTATCGGCACAATAGAAGGCACCGCAGGTGGGGTTAACGACTTCGGTAGAATGCAAATGTGACTACGACAAGCAACGAAGAGTACGACCTCTTAATCTCTGAGCTTTTTGCCGAAGCTCACGGCTTGCGAATGAAATATGAAGAATTCAGCCAATATACAGAAGCCAAAATTGCTGAGTTCGTACTTGAACGCAAGCCAATGGCAATGCAAGTCGAGCAGTTGTCACGCGATTTAGCGGTTACTAATGCGCAACGTGCTCAGATTCATGCCGATCTAGTCGAACTGACTGCGCGAATCGACAAACTCACCGCCCAACGCGACGCCTCTCGCGCCAGAGTAAAGGCTCTCGAGTCGTCTCGGTCATATCGACTTGCAAAGAAAACTCGACGATTAATACCCAAATTTTTACAAGGCAAATAATTTAATGGCCGTTCGGCAATATCCGGTGATAATCACCGTGCGTGATCGTCTTTCATGCCTGCAGCAACTTTTGAAGTGGCTCGAAAATATGGGCCAAAACGAAATTTGGCTGTGCGATAACGACAGTACATATCCGCCACTCGTCGAGTTTTTAAAAAACACCAAACACAATGTGATTTACAACAAATTCAATTTGGGACATAGAGCGCCGTGGCTAAGCGGGCTCGTACCCCAATTAGGAAATGAGAGATACTTCATAATCTCAGATCCTGATGTTGTTCCAGATGCGAATACACCAAGTGATGTCTTTGAGGTGTTTGAGCATATGTTGCATTCAAACCCAACAATCGACAAGGTCGGTTTCTCGCTTCAAATTGATGACCTGCCTGATCACTTCACCCACAAGTCTGATGTCATCACTTGGGAAACCCAATTTTGGCAAAATGTCTTTTGGCCAGGCTTTTATAAAGCACCGATCGATACGACTTTCGCTATGTATCGACCCGGCGGCGGACACCAGAATGGCAACTCACTGCGAAGTGGTCCCCCGTACTCGGCAAAACATTTGCCGTGGTATCAAGATTTTGCCAATCTCTCAGAAGAAGACAGTTACTACATTCAACACAGCGATCACCTGATTACGAACTGGAACTCTGACAAACTGCCAGCAACTGTGCAGGCACAACTTGCGAAGCTTCGCGCCCAACAAAGTGCTACTAACTGAGTTGTGCCATGACCAATAGTGCAATTTCAGTCAGTTCTCTGTCGAAAAATTTTCGGCTCTACCACGAACGCAACCGCTACATCAAAGCAGCGTTGTTACGTGGACGACGTGCAAAGTATGAAGAGTTTTGGGCCTTAAAGGACGTCTCGTTTGAAGTAGCTCACGGTGCAACTCTTGGGATAATCGGCTCAAACGGTTCAGGCAAAACGACGATGCTCAAGTGCCTTACCGGAATTTACACACCAGAAAAAGGAATGATAAAAGTCGATGGCAAATTGGCAGCATTGCTCGAACTTGGTGCTGGCTTTCACCCAGAACTCACTGGTGCTGAAAATATTTTTCTCAATGGTTCAATTCTCGGCATGTCTAAGCGAGATGTGCAAAACAAATTTGCCAGCATTGTTGAGTTTGCCGGTCTTGAAAAATTCATCAATACGCCAGTCAAGAATTTTTCATCTGGCATGGTCGTCAGGCTCGGTTTTTCAATCGCATCACACGTCGAGCCGGAAATTTTATTGATTGACGAGATCTTGTCGGTGGGTGACCAAGATTTTCAACGCAAAAGCAGCGAAAAGATAGAAGAGTTCAGACGTGAAGGTCGCACAATTGTTGTCGTAAGCCACAGCCTCGGACTAGTTCAACAACTTTGCAAAGAAGTGATCTGGCTTGATAAAGGCCAAATTCGCCAATCAGGGCCTGCTGCCGAAGTGATCGCTGCGTACACAGGGGGCAGCTACCAGCCACAGACCGACCGTGATGAGTCATCGCGTAATCGCTGGGGCACGGGAGACGCGAGGATCAACTCGATTGAGTTGCTCAATCATGACGAAACGATTGCTCAGGTCATTGAGTCAAACGCAGGTGCGCAAATTCGGTTTCAGATTTCTGCACACACTCGAATTGAATCGCCAATTTTGCGTGTGCAGATAACGCGACTCAACGGAGACGTAGTTTGGGCAACCTCAACTCAGCGCGGCACCAATACGATGCGTGTTCTTGACGGCCCAGCAACTGCAACCCTAAATATCGAGTCGACCAAACTGCTTGAAGGCACGTATTTTGTGTCAGCTTCGATAACTGACTCAACAGGAACCACTGAATTTGACCATTGTGAAAACTGGCTGAGATTCAATGTTCATAAGACAAATGTCTTTGACGAAGGCATAGTCGCAATCAACTCAACTTGGAGTCTCGAGCGACATCACCGCTGAATAAGTTACAGCTCTTCGGCTAAACGTCGCTTCAACTTGTTGAAAGTGGCAAGACCAATGATCAGCGAGATTGCAGCTGCCACAACCAATGCACCAATGTCTTGAAGTTTCGGAGCGGTGCCATGGTAAGTCGTTGCACGAAACGCCCGAATGAAAACTGCTGTTGGGTTCCAATACAAAATATCTTCAACGAACGCCGAAACTTTTCCTTCAATTATCTTGGGGTCATAAATAACTGGAGTAGCAAAGAACCAGAGTTGATTAATAATCGTCCATAAATATGGCAAATCACGGAAAAACACTGCGCTAACGCTCAACACAAGCGCAATGCCACCAGCGAAACAAGCCATTAAAACCATCAGTAGCAAAGTCATTGGTAGCCAAGGGAGAATCGCACTGCCAGCGATCAGCAAAACTAAACAAACCAAACTCATCTCGATCGAGAATTGAACGAAGCAAAATAAAACTTGCGACAAAACTAGGCTCTCTCGGGCAAATGCAACTTTGCGCACCAAGTTGGTATTGCTCAAGATCGATTGCAAACCAACACTGCAGATAAGAGCGAAAAACCCCCACGGAATAATCCCGGTGAGAAGATACAAACCATATGTGGTGATGCCAGATGGATCACCGACCGGTGCTTTAGCGCCAAACAATAATCCAAACACAAACGTATAGATCGCCATTTGTGCCAAAGGATTAAGAAGCGACCACGACCAGCCGAGCACAGACCGGCGATATTTGCTGCGTAGTTCACGCAGAGTCAAGTTCCACAACAAGTTGCGTGAAGCAGCAATCTCTCTAATCTGTTGCATTGATCTCCAAGTTACCATTGCGCCATTGAGATAGGCTTAAGTCATCTCGCTTATGGATGGCAATTCTCCAGTCTCTCCAGAAACTTTGCAATCAGATCTGGCTCTAGAACTAGAACAATTAAAGCACGAGTTACAAATAGCCGAAGGCAAAATAATGCAACTTGAACTTGCGCTCTTGCAGTCTCGGGATTTTGCAATCGGTGCTGCTGCCGAAGCTGGCGAGGCTCCGGCATATCGCGCACGATACGTCGAATCTGAGCGGAAACTCGGCGATGCAAACGAACACATCAAAAGCCATCTGGCACATATTGCTCGACTTGAGCAAGCACTCGCTGACTTGTTGAAATTTGAGAAAACCAACAAAGAGTTACGAATCCAAATTGAATCTGTTCATAATTCTGCGACATGGCGTATCGGTAGAAAAGTCATGTTGCCAATACGAATCATCAAACGCATCGTGAAATAGCGCCGATGCGGCCGCAGTTCAGCATCATCACGCCGGTTTTTAATCCGCCGCATGAGGCATTTGAACAATGCATAAAGTCTGTCTACGCACAAACCATTACCGATTGGCAATGGTGCCTAGTTGATGACAAATCAACAGATAGTTATGTTGCCAAGCGTCTAAAAGAGCTCCAAGTCTTAGATAGTCGAATCATTGTCTATTTTCGCTCAGAAAATGGCGGAATTGTCGAAGCCAGCAATGATGCGCTTTCGCTTGCAACCGGCGAATATGTTGTTTTGCTTGACAACGACGACGAACTTCACACCGATGCACTAGCCGAAGTCGCTTCACGAATTGAACTTGCACCAGAGATTGACTACATCTATACCGATGAAGACAAAATAACAGTCGATGGCAAACACTATGACGAGTTCAAAAAACCTAAGTGGTCGCCTGAAAGACTGCTCGCCCACAACTACTGCTCTCATCTTTCAGTAATCCGTCGCGAATTAGTTAACGCTGTCGGTCGCTTTCGGCGCGGGTTCGAGGGTTCGCAAGACTACGACTTGATTCTGCGCGTTGTTGAAAAGACATCAAAGATTGCCCATATTCCTAAGGTGCTTTACCACTGGCGTTCGGTGCCAGGATCAGTATCAATCGCGGCAGATGAAAAACCGTACGCATTTATTAGCGCCACAAAAGCAATTTCTGAGCATTTATCTCGAAAAAACATCGATGCTGAAGTCGAAGAAGTAACGCCATATGCGTTATCGAGAGTAAAGCGCCGACTTAAACAATCTCCAAAGATCGGCATTGTGATTCCGACGTGTGGCACCACGAAGTCTTTGTTCGGAGTCGACACGTGTTTAGTTCTCAATGCTGTTGAGAGCATCGAGCGCAAAACTAGCTATAAGAACTTCGAAATCATTGTCGTGGCAGATGCGCAAACACCAGCGAATGTGCTGTCTGAACTACAACGGATAAGCCCAACGAACTTAAAGATCATTGACTATGAAAAGGAGTTCAACTTTTCTGATAAATGCAATGTCGGAGTCGTCAACTCTGATTCACCGTTTATTGTCCTGCTTAACGACGACACTGAGGTAATCAGCGAAGATTGGCTCGAGGTGATGTTGGGATATATGCAAGAACCTGATGTTGCTGCGGTCGGCCCGATGTTGCTGCTTGAAGATGGCCGAATTCAAAGTGCCGGACATTCACACACGCCGTATCCACACAATTTTTATAACGGTCGATCAGTCAATGAACTCGGCGAACTTGGCATTCTTAAAGTAGCGCGAGAATGCACCGGCGTCACCGGCGCATGCATGATGGTGCGTCGAAACGCTTACTTTGAAGTCGGAGGTCTCAGCAAGACGTTTCCACTTTCATTCAACGACGTAGATCTATCCTTTAAATTTTTGGATCGCGGGTATCGAATTATCTGGACACCATTTGCTCGTCTATTTCACTTTGAAACTGCGACAAGATTAAATGTTTCAACACCAAAAGAAGTTGAACTAATTACGAATCGATGGGGCAACAGAATTTATAGCGACGAATACTGTCGCATCGAATAAATCTTGTGGGCGAGGGGGGACTTGAACCCCCACGTCCTTGCGAACACTGGCACCTGAAGCCAGCGCGTCTGCCATTTCGCCACTCGCCCGAATGGACTACTGACGCTAACAGTTATGCATAGATGTGGGGCGTAGAATTGATGCATGTTTGCGCGTGCATACGGCTCTGCAATCAGGCCAATAAACCTTGGCCGCGAACTACTCGGGTTGATCGATTCAACGGACAAATCAAGCCCAATCAACCCCGATTTTGTTGTCAATTTAAACGCGACAGATTATGCGGCTTTTGTCGATATTGAAAAACACCTGGTGCGCGAACTTGCCGAAGCTGCAACACAGTTTGCTGAGAAAAACGATTTGAAGCATTCAACACCAATATCTGTGATTTTAAAAGTTGACGATGCGATCAAAGTCGGAGACTTTTCGATAACTAATGAGAGTCAACCCGAACGCACGAGTGACATTCTCGCAACTCAGAAGAGTTCGAACATTGCACAGCCTGTCGTTACCACAGCACCTCTGGTTGAGGCTGTTTTGGTCATGCAAAATGGTGAGCGAGTCGTCTTGGAAGCCGACTCGCTTAAAATCGGCCGTCAAGCCTCTTGTCGAATCGTGTTTAACGACAGCAACGTCAGTCGTGAACATGCCCAAATGCGTCGAACCGCAGATGGTTGGAAACTATTAGATCTTGGCAGCACCAATGGCACAAAAATCAACGGAGTAAAAATCACCGAAGAGCAACTGCTTGTAAACGGAGATGAGCTTAGTTTTGGTACCTCAAGTGCGAAGTTTGAAATTTCGTGAACAACAATCAAGACACGAATTGGCTCAACTGATGTTGGTTAAATGGGGAGCGTCAAGCGACACTGGCACTCTGCGAGTACAAAATGAAGATTCGTTTCTTGCCGAAGAAAAAATATTCGTCGTCGCAGATGGTATGGGTGGACACAATGCTGGCGAAGTCGCAAGCGCCATGGCAATCAAAATGTTGGCAGAAGCACAAGCAAACGGTATTTCTGACTCAAGTCAGCTTGCAAAAGTAATTGAACAGATTAACCATTCAATATTTCAGGCTGCAGCGAATCAAACTGATCAGCGCGGCATGGGGACAACACTCGCTGTATTGGCTTTAACGCCAAATGAAACAACGAACGAAGTTTCGGCTGCGGTTGCCAATATTGGTGACTCACGCACATACCTGTTTCGTAATGACGAGTTCAGACAAGTAAGTGTTGACCACTCGTATGTGCAAGACCTAGTCAGCGAAGGCCTGATTACCCGAGAAGAAGCGCGCACACATGCGCGACGCAACATCGTAACGAGGGCTCTTGGTATTGAACCAAGTGTTGCGGTCGACACTTGGACACTTCCGCTAATTACAGGTGACAGATATGTTTTGTGCAGTGATGGATTAGTTGACGAAGTTACCGATGAAGCAATAGAAAAATGCGTCAAGCAAAAAATTGAGCCGCAAAAAGTTGCTGATCAACTTGTTGCGCTAGCAAACGCCAACGGTGGTCGCGACAACATCACCGTCATCATCGTTGATGTAATTGCAGATGGCGCCAACTCGCCAGCAGCCACATCTGTAAGCCCGAAGACAAAACTCAAAAAGAAGTCGCTTGTCAAAAAACTTGTGCTCAGTGGTGCAATTGCGATAACAGCTGTTGTTGCGATCGTGCTCTTAAGTTCTTTTCTGCGCAGCGGATACTTCGTTGCCTACGAAAACTCAAAGTCTGATGCTCGAGTACTGATTTATCGCGGTAAGAGTTTCTTGTGGGTAAGCCCAACAATTGAGGCCGACAGCACATTGACCCGTGAAGACTTGAGTCTCGGTTTGGCGCGAGAGATAGTTGCACAACCATCATTCTCATCTTCTGCTGATGCTCGAGACTATGTCAACCAAATTCGCGATGTAGTAGAGCAAACAAAACCATGAGTGAACCCAATCGAACCATAGTTAATGACCGATATGAAATCGGCAAGCGCATCGGGCGTGGTGGCATGGCCGAGATTTTTCAAGCCAGAGATATTTTGCTCGACCGCCCAGTGGCGATGAAGGTTTTGTTTCCAGAATTTGCGACTGACCCCGCATTCGTCGAACGCTTTAGGCGCGAGGCACAAGCAGCGGCGAACTTAAATCATCCAAATATTGTCGCTGTTTATGACTGGGGCAAAATAAACAATACGTACTACATCGCTATGGAATACGTCAATGGTCGAACATTGGCAGATATTTTGAAACAAAGTGGCACTCTCACACCGATGCAAGTTTGTGACGTCATGAGCGAAGTTGCGTCAGCTCTGATTTCGGCTCATCACAATGGCGTGATTCACCGTGATATCAAGCCTGGCAACATTCTTGTGAGCACGACCGGTCAGGTAAAAGTTGCCGACTTTGGTATTGCGCGCGCACTTGGTGCAGGAGTTGAACAAGGGCTAACGCAAACCGGCGCCGTGATGGGCACGGCCACATATTTCTCGCCCGAACAAGCCCAAGGAGCACATACTGATCAACGCAGCGACATTTATTCGCTCGGTATCGTTATGTACGAAATGCTCAGTGGCGTTGCCCCGTTCACTGGTGAGAACGCCGTCGCGATTGCCTACAAGCAGGTGCATGAACTCGCCATGCCGTTAAATCAACGCCCGGCATCTGTTCCGATTGAAGTTGCAGCAATCGTCGCTAAGTGCATGAAAAAATCACCCGATGATAGATACACGAGTGCCGAAGAAGTACGGAATGAATTGCGTCGATTCGTTGAAGGTATGCCTGTCTTGGCAGTATCCGAAAAAACTGAAGCAGAACGTGCAACGAAAGTTTTGCCACAAGTCGATGTCAATGCAATGACTGAAACTAGTGCGCAAGGTGCGGCGACTGAGCTGCTGCCAAAAGTTTCGCCGACTGCAACTAAACAAATCAATTATCCGCCGTATGACGACAAGTCTCCGCAACGCACTGCTGTATTTGTTTTTGGTGCATTGTTTGCCGCAATCATCTTGCTTGCAGGTGGACTATTTCTCTATCAAACCCTCACCCGCAATTCGGCAAACGTGTCAATTACAGTGCCCGATGTCCGAAATCTGACGGTCAAGCAAGCAAGTGAGCAGTTGCTTGCATCTGGTTTTACACCTATTCCTTATGCAGCAACCAGAGACGGTGTCGGCAATGACATTGTCTATGCGCAAGACCCCCCACCAAGTGTGCTCGCGCGCTCGGGTGATCAGATCACAATCACATATAACCCCGCAAGCACACCAGTTGCCGTGCCACTTGTACGCGGATTAACAGTTAAAGAAGCGACTGCCCTGTTGGCGCCACTTGGATTGACACTTTCGATTAAAGAGGTAGTCAATGATCCAAAAATTCCTGAAAATCAGATCATGTCGCAAGATCCAAAAGTTGACACACAGGTGCGTTCTGGATCGACGATTATCGTCGTTGTGTCGGGCGGTCTGGGTCAAGCAATTGTGCCGAATGTTCAAGGTCAAGTAGCCAACGCTGCACAACAGTTGTTGCAGACATCGCCATACAACTTTGTTGTCACTTTGGTTAGCGAAGCGAGTTCAACGATTGAACAGGGTCGTGTAATTCGAACTGAGCCAGCAATCGGCGCCCAGAGTCCGGCAGGCTCTGCAATCACGGTGTTTGTTTCTTCGGGTGGAAACAAAGTCGCCGTGCCGCAAGTAGAAGGCCAAACCGAAGTCGATGCACTTGCATTGCTTGCAACTGCCGGATTAACCCCGGATGTCAAATATCAAGACGTGCCCGCAAATGACATCAACATTGACAAAGTGATCACACAAGGCACCGACGCCGGAACACTGGTCGACCCTGGGTTTATCATTCGTTTGACAATTGGTCGCACAGCAGTAACCCCATAACTTTTATTTATTGCAACGCTTTAGAAAATTTTTAATTATTGCGTGACCATGTTCGGTCAACACGCTTTCAGGATGAAACTGCACGCCTTCTATGTCTAACTCGCGATGGCGAACCCCCATGATGATGCCATCAGATGTTGATGCAGTTACTATCAAAGAGCTTGGTAGTGAACTCGGTTCGATAACAAGCGAGTGATAGCGAGTCGCACGAATCGGCGAGTTAACGTCTTCAAAAACACCACTGCCGCTGTGACTGATCTCTGACGTTTTGCCATGTTGAATCTCAGGAGCGTTTACAATCTGTGCGCCAAATACATGTCCGATTGCTTGGTGTCCAAGACAAACGCCAAAAATCGGCGCGACTCCTGCGAACTTGCGAATTGATTCGCACAAGATTCCTGCGTCATGTGGTTGACCAGGACCAGGCGAGAGCAAAACTCCATCGGGTTTCAACGCGATCGCTTCATCGACAGTAACTTGATCGTTGCGTACGATAATCGGCTGTGCCCCAAGTTCGCCAAGATACTGCACGAGGTTGTAAACAAAACTGTCATAGTTGTCAATTACCAAAATCCGCGCACCGTTGTTATTCATTGTCTTCAGCCTGCCTGAGAATTGAGCAATTACAAAGCGGTTTAATCCCCTACACTTAATGAAGTTATGGCAAGCCAAAAGCGTCGCGGTGGTGGTCGAACCACCCCCAAAGGCACAAAGCCCGGCCGAGTACATGAGACCCATCGTCTCGACACGTCGGATACGCATTCAATGCACGGACAAAATATTGCTGATGCGTCTTCGCGATATACCCCGCCAACGTTGCGTGAGCAACGTGTTAGTCCATCATGGGTGCCTATCTTGATGTTTGCCTTGCTTGGTCTTGGCGCATTGGTGATCTTGCTCTACTACCTAGGTTTCGTACCTGGTGGTCGCAACAATTGGTACTTGTTTTCTGGTTTGCTTGCGGTTCTTGGCGGTTTATACACCGCAACTAAATATCACTGATCAATTTCAGTCGATCGGCGCGATTAAATCCATATCGTCTAAACAATGTTTTGGTGGTGGCGGATTTTGATCTGGCGCCATTGTCATTCGTAATTCGGTGCCGCAACTCGAGCATCGATAACGCACGTTAATTCGTCGCATTTCGCCTGCTGGCGGTGGCGGCGGAAGCGTTGATGTCATGCCGCGCAACATGCCGAGGCCAATCTTCCAAATGAAATAAAGAAGTACGAGGCCAAGGCCAAACCAAATTATTGAGCCCCACATCTTGGGTTTAAATCATTTAGCCGAGGCGTTCGATGATTGTGGCATTTGCTAAACCGCCACCTTCACACATCGTCTGCAAGCCATAACGACCACC
>JANRBC010000164.1 GCA_030727685.1 Ilumatobacteraceae bacterium | reverse complement strand
ACAATGGATGTATGAGTTCAAGTAGTTCGACAGGTTTTGACGTCGTCGTTGTTGGCTCGGCAAATCTTGATCTTGTTGCGCGAACAAGTCGTTTACCAAAACCAGGTGAGACAGTTTCTGGTTCGCACTTTTTTGAAGCTTGCGGCGGCAAAGGTGTTAATCAAGCGATCGCTTCTGCCCGAGCCGGAGCGCGTACTGCGTTCGTGGGTGCGCTCGGTCGCGATCACGCGGGTGAAACATTGCTCGCTGCGCTATTGAGTGACGGTGTCGACGTTTCTGCAGTGCAACGAGTATCAGTACCAACCGGTCGCGCCTTGATCGGCGTTAGCGACGATGGCGAAAATTCGATCATTGTTATACCCGGTGCAAATCATGCGCTCAGTGTTACCGACATCGAAAAACACAAGTCGTTAATTTCTTCAGCAAAAGTTTTGTTGTGTCAACTTGAAGTGCCGTTGTCAGTTGTGCAACGTGCATTCGAACTTGCAGGATCATCTACGACGCGAATTTTGAACCCCGCACCAGCTCAGACTCTTTCTCATTCATTGCTTGGTGTGGTCGACATCGTTACCCCCAACGAACATGAAGTTGAACTTTTGGGAGGCGTGAGCAAATTGCAAAGCTTGGGCGTCAAGACGGTGATTGTCACCCAGGGTGAAAAGGGTGCGATGGTCGTTGACGAAACTGGCGCACGGCAGGTTGATCCTTTTAAAGTCACGCCGGTTGACACAACCGGGGCCGGAGACGCCTTTTGCGGCATGTTGGCCGCTCGCCTGGCGATTGGCGAAACAATGACCGTTTCGCTTCGAGCAGCTGTGATTGCTGGGGCTTTGGCTACTCAAACCGAGGGTGCAGTGCCCTCATTGCCCATATGGAGTATGGTTAAAACCAAACTTGAGTCATAGCGACTAAGGTTTCATGTATAAGAGGTTGTAAAGACTCGCGGCACGCCTTATCGTAATTCGCGCCTGCCAAAACCCCCTTTGTCAGGCATTTAATTCGAGTCAAACCAAACGGAGAAAAAATGTCAAAAGCAGTCGGAATCGACCTCGGCACAACCAACTCGGTTGTTTGCGTTCTTGAAGCAGGCGAGCCAGTAGTTGTACCAAACTCAGAAGGTTCACGCACCACCCCATCGGTGGTTGCATTTTCAAAAGGCGGAGACGTACTCGTTGGCGAAGTTGCCAAGCGTCAAGCGATCACCAATACCGAGCGAACATTTCGCAGCATCAAGCGACACATGGGTTCGAATTGGACATCGACCGATATTGACGGCAAGAAATACACGCCACAAGAAATCAGCGCGCGCACTTTGATGAAACTCAAACGCGACGCAGAGGCATATCTCGGCGCGTCGGTGACGCAAGCAGTCATCACTGTGCCGGCATACTTTGACGACGCGCAACGCACTGCAACAAAAGAAGCAGGGCAGATCGCCGGTCTCGAAGTTTTGCGGATCATTAACGAGCCAACTGCAGCAGCGCTCGCATACGGGCTCGACAAAGGCAGCGAAGACGAAACGATCCTTGTGTTCGACCTTGGTGGTGGCACATTCGACGTCAGCGTTCTCGAAATTGGTGACGGCGTATTCGAAGTAAAGAGCACTCACGGTGACACCCACCTTGGTGGCGACGACTGGGACCAACGCGTTATTGATTGGCTGGTTAAAGAATTCAAATCGGCACACGGTGTCGATCTCGGCACAGACCGCATGGCGCTGCAACGACTAAAAGAAGCCGCAGAAAAAGCCAAAATTGAACTTTCGCAAGTTCAGCAAACACAAATCAATTTGCCGTTCATTACAGCAACACCAAGTGGTCCGTTGCATCTTGACGTCTCGTTGTCTCGATCAAAGTTTCAAGAGATGACCAACGATTTGCTTGAGCGCTGTCGCAAGCCATTCGAACAAGCAATCACTGATGCGGGCATCACCAAGAGTCAGATTAAGCACGTCATTTTGGTGGGCGGTTCAACCCGAATGCCAGCAGTGCTCGACTTGATTCAGTCGCTCACAGGCAAAGAGCCAAATCGTTCGGTTAACCCCGACGAAGTGGTTGCTGCGGGCGCCGCGATTCAAGCCGGCGTTCTACGTGGCGATGTCAAAGATGTTTTGTTGCTCGACGTAACACCGTTGTCCTTGGGCATCGAGACAAAAGGTGGCGTGATGACAAAACTCATCGAGCGCAACACGA
>JANRBC010000163.1 GCA_030727685.1 Ilumatobacteraceae bacterium | reverse complement strand
CTCGCCTCGCAACTTGCCGACGCCACAGTCATCACCACCCGCACTAACTAAAAATCAGCGCAAAGAGACGGCGCGGAGCTAGCTATTTGTTGCGTTGATGACGCGTGGAGACGGCGCGAAGCGGACTATTTGTTGCGTTGATGACGGGTACGGCGAAGCATCTTCTTGTGCTTCTTTTTGCGCATTCGCTTGCGGCGGCGCTTGACCAGTGATCCCATGACTCGCAATACGATATCTGACCCAGATGGGAAACGACACATAAAATTCGCTACCGTAGAGACGTCAGCCCAAACCCATTCCGGGGTCGTTCAATGGCAGGACAACGGGTTTTGGTCCCGTATATAGGGGTTCGAGTCCTCTCCCCGGAACTTTAATCGTGTATAAATATTGCGTGTCGGTTTACGCAATCGTCCTCGCCGCGGGCGAAGGCACTCGAATGCAATCAACTCGACCAAAGCCACTGCACAACATTTGCGGCCAAGAAATGGTCATCCATGTCATCGGCTCATTGCGCGAGCTGCAACTCAAAAAAACCGTCATCGTCGTTGGCCACGCCGCCAAACAAGTCACCGAAGTCATCACCAAACAAGCGCCGAAGTGGGCACACGTTTCGTTCGCCGAACAAAAAACTCAGCGCGGCACTGGTGACGCAACAATTGTTGGATTAACCAGCGTCGACGCCGCAGCCGGCGCCACCAGCGAAGTTTCTGACACTTCGACAATCATCGTGATGCCGGGCGATACACCGCTGCTGAAAGCAAGCACGATTTCAACTTTGATCAACGAGCACCAAAATTCGAACAACGCGGCGACGGTATTGACTGCATTCGTCGACGCACCATCTGGTTATGGCCGAATTGTGCGCGCGAAAGACGACCGCATTCTGAAAATTGTCGAAGAGCGCGACGCGTCACCAGAAATCAAATCAATCCATGAAATCAATACCGGCATCTACGCTTTTCGCCGAGATCTGCTCGGCCCCGCACTACGCCGAATCTCGAACAAAAACTCGCAATCCGAGTATTACCTAACTGATGTCATCGAAGTTTTGGCCAGCATGGGTCACCACATCGGTTCGCATACGGCGCCAGCCAACGAAGTCAGTGGCGTCAACGACCGCTGGCAACTTGCAATGGCCGAGCGCGAACTGCGCAGTCGCATCAATAAGGCTTGGCTGATATCGGGTGTAACGATGCTCGACCCGCAAAATACTTTCATCGACGCGACCGTGAAAATCGGCAAAGAAGTCACTCTCTTGCCGGGCACGATTTTGCAGGGCAACACAGAAATCGGCGATAACTGCGAAATTGGGCCGAATACCCGTCTCGCCAATACTCTCGTCGGCGCTGGCTCTCGAATTGAAATGTCTAATGCCCGCGATGCGAAAATCGGCAAGAACGCAAAGGTCGGCCCGTTTGCCAACCTCGATCCGGGCACGGTCGTGCCCGACACCGAGTAACGCAATTCGCAACGACCCAACTTGGGCTGGCGAGCCCCCAACCAGTTCGTTCTAAGATGGCTCACAGTGAATAAAACCATCGACAAAGTCACCACAAAAAGAATGGCCATTTATTCGGGCCGCACACACCCCGCACTTGCGCAAGAAGTCGCACAACATTTAAATGTTCAACTCGGCGACGCGAACATCGTCGAATTCGCAAACGGAGAATTGCGTCCACGATTCGGTGAAAGCATTCGCGGTGGCGATGTGTTCATTATGCAAACACATTGCAGTCACGACGGTCGCAGCATCAACGACTCGATCATGGAGCAACTAATCATGATCGACACTGCATATCGCGCGTCGGCAAAACGCGTCACCGCAGTTTGTCCTTTTTATGGATACGCACGACAAGACCGCAAAGCCGAAGGACGCGAACCAATTACCGCCCGCCTGATTGCAGACATGTTCAAAGCAGCAGGTTCGAAGCGAATGGTTTCGATCGATCTACACAGCGGACAAATTCAAGGTTTCTTCGAAGGCCCGGTTGATCACCTGACTGCAATTCCTGTTCTCGAACGGTATGTTCGCGACAATGCTCGCGAGGGTCTCGTAATTGTTTCGCCAGATGCGGGCCGAGTAAAAGTCGCCGAACGATTCGCTCAACATCTCACCGACATGAGCGCCGATGTTGCATTCATCAACAAGCGTCGCCCAAAAAACACGACGAATGTCGCCGAAGCAAAAGAAGTTATCGGTGATGTCGAAGGTCGGCTGTGCATTCTTGCCGACGACATGATCGACACTGGCGGCACAATTTGCAGCGCTGCCGAATTGCTCTATGCACGCGGCGCCAAAGAAGTGTGGGCAATGGCGACTCACGGCGTGCTGTCTGGCCCTGCAGTCGACCGACTGAACAAATCACGAATCTCGCGAGTCGTGTTGACCAACACGCTGCCGCTCGCCCCTGAAAAACGCATCGCCAAATTCGAAATTCTCTCGGTTGCCAAGATCTTGGCTGATGCACTTTCGGCAGTGTTCGAAGACGCCAGCGTCAGTGATCTCTTCGGCGGCGAAAACCAGTCGTAAACGACTCAAAACTGCATAGATTTCGGCGATATCGCCGTTGTTTTTTGTGGCAACTATCGGCTTTGACCCTTAGAATAAAAAGCCGTCATTTGGTTGACGACTTTCACGATTTCCGGAGCAATCATGCCAACATCACTCAAAACAAAAATTGGTCGCACAATCGGCAGCGCAGAATCGCGTCGCCTTGTCTTGGCCGACCAGATTCCTGGCGTTGTTTACGGCCACGGCATGACACCAGTCAAAGTCACTGTTGACCGACGCGATCTTCGAGTTGCTCTTGCCGGTCCTGCAGGCGCCAACACAATTCTCGAACTCGAAGTTGGCGACACGAAGTATCCAGCAATCGTCAAAGAGTTGCAGCGCGACCCAGTGAAGCGCGTCGTTCGCCATGTCGACTTCATGCAAATTTCGCTCACCGAATTGATCACAATGGACATTCCGGTTCACCTCAAGGGCACTGCCAAGGCAGTTCTTGCCGATGGTGGTTTGGTCGACGCAACTGTCAACACAATTCAAGTTCGTGCAACTGCGGCAAATATTCCGAACGAAATTTTGATTGACGTCACCAGCATGGGCATGGAAGACGTAATTCATCTTTCAGAAATCGAACTGCCTGAAGGTTGCACCGCCGTTGGCGACCCAGACTTGGTTGTTGTCACCGTGCTCACAACCAAGATCGAAGAAGTCGCACCTGTTGTTGCAGCAGTCGAAGGTGAAGCAGGCGCTGCGCCTGCTGATGGTGCAACACCTGCTGCAGGTGCTGCGCCTGCGGGCGACGCCAAACCTACGGCGTAAAACTAAATGGCGCTGTTCGGTCGCGCGAAGCGAACTGAGCGACGCGGTAGCGAGTTCGACTTTCTAATCGTCGGACTAGGCAACCCCGGCACTAAATATTCGCGCACGCGACACAACGTCGGCTTCGAAGCAATCGAACTTCTCGCGACTCGACTCAACGCGACACTCAAAGCGGGGCGCGATCGTGCGCTCTTTGCCGAAGTCAACACAACAGCGAATGCACAGACTAAACATTTGCTCTTGGCGATGCCGACGACTTTCATGAACGAGTCAGGAAACGCAGTTGGCCCACTCGCCCGCCGTTATGCGATTAGTGATCCACTAAAAATAATCATCGTCCATGATGAACTCGATTTAGAACCAGGTGTCGTAAAAATAAAATCGGGCGGCGGTCTCGCGGGCCATAACGGACTTGCGTCAATTACTCAACACCTAAAAACTCAAGACTTCTTGCGCGTGCGAATCGGTGTTGGCAAGCCGCCTTCAAAAGAACAAGGCGGCGATCATGTTCTTTCGAAGATTCCGGCACGCGAACGTGAATTGCTCGACATTTCAGTGCAAGTCGCTGCCGACGCCGTGCAACTGATCGTCGCCGAAGGTCTCGATGCTGCAATGCGCAACATCAATGCCCGCTAGGCGCAACTAATCATGACTTCGCTCGGTGCACTAAACGAGCTCGCGCCAACTCTCAGTTTTGAACCAGCACTAAGCGCGGCACTCGGCGAACAGAGCGCTTCGATCATTTGCGCCGATCACGCTTGGGCGTTGCTGCTGGCGGGTCTTGCCCAAAGAACCGAAGACGAAATAGTCGTCGTCGCCACACCAACGGGCATGATGGCTGGTCAATTGCGCGATGATCTTCTTGCATTTTTACCCGAACGAGATGTCGCGCTGTTTCCAGCATGGGAGACCCTGCCGTTCGAACGGGTCAGTCCGAATTGCGAAACGATGGGCAAACGCCTTGAAGTCTTATGGCGAATCAAAAACGACCGACCAAAAATAATTGTCACTGGTGTGCGAGCACTGTTGCAGCACTTAAGCAACACAGTCTCTCCACCACTCGAAATCGCGCCAAAGTCACAACTCGACACAGAAGAACTCGTCGCGACACTCGCCAAGTTTGGTTACCGACGAGAAGAAATCGTCGAGCATCGCGGCGAGTTCGCCCGACGCGGTTCAATCATCGATGTGTTTCCGTCTACGGCTGACACGCCGATTCGCATCGACCTGTGGGGCGATGAAGTTGACCGACTAACAACTTTTAACGTCAACGATCAGCGCAGCACCGACGATCTGACATCTGTGAGAATTTTTCCCGCACGAGAACTAATCATTGATGAAGCCGTCGCCAAAAAAGCGCAAGGCCTAATCGCCAAAGAACCGTGGGGCCAAGAAAACTGGGACCGCATCTCGCAGTCGATGACCTTCGACGGCATGGAAAGTTGGCTGCCGTGGGTTGCGACCGACGACGAAGTGCTCACCGATGTCTGCAGCCAAAGTTCGCCGATGCACATCGTGTTAATCGAGCCGCGACGCATGCGCGACAGAGCACGAGACCTAATCGCCGAAGAAGACGATCTAGCGCGCGCCTTGGCCTCAACTTGGTCACGCGACCCCGAGCAAAAATATCCGCGTCTGCACTCTGAGATTGATGCATTTTTAGAAAGCACATCAGCCCGGTCGATTATTTCGCTCAGCCCAGTTGCCGACTCACCAACTTCATCGACGATCGTTACGTCTACATGGGGTCAAGCGACTGGTGACACCGAAGCACTCGCAAGTCGCATCTTGCGACTCGTCACGAAAAAGTTTCGTGTTGTCATTGCCGCCGATACACCGAGTTCAGCCCAGAGATTCAATGAAGTTCTCACACTCGAAGGCATCACAGTTCGATCGCCACAACAAGATTCAAGTTCAGTTGCTAGCCCAGGGGTTTCGATTGTCGTCTCTCCTCTTCACAGTGGTTGCATTCTCAATGATCACGAGTTGGCAATCATCACCGAAAGCGATCTCACTGGTCGACGACGAACTCACCGCCACATAAAACCACCGAAACGAAGTTCGTCGAGCATTTTCGAAGACTTGAAACCCGGCGACTATGTGGTGCACCAAGTTCACGGCGTCGGCAAATATCTCGGCATGGCCAAGCAATCAATGGGTGGTGTCGAACGCGATTATCTGCATCTGCAATACAACAACGGCAATCTTTATGTGCCGACCGATCACATTGACGCGATTCGTCAATACATCGGTGGCGATAAGCCGACTCTTAATCGCATGGGCGGTTCAGACTTCGCACGCGCAAAATCGCGAGTGCGCAGTGCTGTTCGCGAAATCGCCCAAGAACTCGTCGTGCTTTATCAGCGTCGCGTATCTGCCGTGGGTCACGCGTTTTCATCCGACACAACGTGGCAAGACGAAATGGAAGCGGCGTTTCCGTTTGTTGAAACCCCCGACCAACGCATCGCGATCACCGACACCAAAGCCGACATGGAGCGCGAAGTACCAATGGATCGTCTTGTCTGCGGTGATGTCGGTTTCGGCAAAACAGAGATTGCTGTTCGCGCTGCATTTAAGTGCATTCAAGACGGCAAACAAGTCGCCGTTCTCGTGCCGACAACACTTCTTGCGTCGCAGCATGGCTCAACTTTTGCATCACGGTTTGCCGGCTACCCGATTCGAGTCGAGGTCTTGTCTCGTTTCTTGACGGCTGCTCGCGCCAAGAAAGTGGTTCAACAACTTGCCACTGGCGAAATTGATTGCGTTATTGGCACTCACCGACTGTTGCAAGAAGGTGTCAAGTTCAAAGACTTAGGTCTATTGGTTGTCGACGAAGAGCAACGATTCGGCGTGCAACACAAAGAGCAAATGAAGCAACTAAAGACAAACGTCGACGTGCTTACGTTGACCGCGACGCCGATTCCTCGCACACTCGAAATGAGTCTCGTCGGCATTCGCGACTTGTCGTTGCTGCACACACCGCCAGCCGACCGTCAGCCAATTCTCACTTTCGTTGGCGAAGAAGACGACAGAGTCGCAACCGAAGCAATACGACGCGAACTTTTGCGTGATGGCCAGGTTTTCTGGGTTCACAATCGCGTCAAGACAATCGAAGATCGTGCACGAACACTTCGCCAACTCGTGCCAGAGGCGCGCATTGCCGTCGCTCACGGACAAATGGACGAAGCAATACTCGAACGAACCGTTCAAGATTTTTGGGAAGGCAAATTTGACGTCTTGGTGTGCACAACAATTATCGAGAGCGGCATCGACATGCCAACTGTAAATACGCTCGTCGTCGAACGCGCCGACCTGCTCGGCCTTGGTCAGTTGCACCAACTTCGTGGACGAGTCGGTCGCAGCGGACAACGAGCATATGCATATCTGTTTCATCCACGCGACCGTGCACTCTCAGAAGACGCGTACGAACGACTGCGCACAATCGGCGAAGCAACCGAACTCGGCAGTGGTTTCAAGATTGCAATGCGCGACCTCGAAATTCGCGGTGCGGGCAATTTGCTTGGCGAGGCACAAAGCGGTCACATCGCCGCAGTTGGCTACGACCTCTATTGCCAACTCGTCACCGAAGCAGTCGCCGAAATGAAGGGCGAAGTTCCGCAAGTTGTAGTTGAACTAAAAATCGACGTACCGATCACTGCGTTTTTGCCGAACGATTATGTTTCAAAAGAAGAAATGCGTCTCGACGCATACCGACGACTAGTTGCCGTCAAGTCTCATGCCGACGTCGAAGACATCCGCAATGAATGGCAAGACAGATACGGCGAATTGCCAGATCAGGCCATAGCGCTACTTGTAGTTGGCTCGCTGCGAGCAGAATGCCATCGACTCGGTTTGCGCGAAATCATCGTCGCCGACAATCGAGCCAGACTCGCACCAATCAATCTCAAAGCCAGCGAGTCGATGCGTCTTGTGCGATTGTCGCCGACTGCCACATATCGTGAGCAAACTGGCGAACTCAATATCGCGATCCCACGCGGACAAGACGCGGCGACATATTTGGTTGGGTTCATGCAAGAGCTTGTAGAACCATAAGAACTAGTGTGAATGCGATGAAAAACAATTCTTTGGTCGCTAAATCTGCTCTGCTCGCAACCTTGGCGATTTTTGCAGCAGGATGTGGAGCAACGTCAAACGCAGCAGCCGAGATCAACGGTCGAAAAATTTCACGCGACGAACTTGAAAAAACGGTCACCGAGTTGAGTGCTGCTGGTCAAACACCAGTCGTAGATGGCGAAGTTGATGGAGAAACAGTGCGAAGTATTCTTTCGGCACTCGTGCAAGGTGCAGCCACTGACCAATTGCTAAAAGAATATGACGAAGAAATCACACAAGCCGACCGCGAATCGATCAGCGCCAGAATCGCCGAAAACACCGACACATCGACATACACGCAATATCTCAAAGATTTAATTGTCGAACTCAATGCCGGCTCACTCGCGCTTGCTCGAGTTAAAGCACCAGACGCCAAAAAAGCCGCCGAGATGTACGACAAGGCGCCAGGCTCTCTGGGCGTTCTTTGTGTGCGACACCTCGTTGTCGAAACCGAGGCGACCGCCAATGAAGCCTTGGTCAAGTTCAACGATGGCACCGAATTTGCCGAACTCGCTGGCGAGTTTTCAACCGAACCAAATGCCAAAGAATCAGGTGGCGCACTCGGAGGTGCCGACAATGCCTGCATCACTCTGACCGAATATCAAGGCGGCTTTGACGCCGACTTTACGGCCGGTGCGTTGCTTGCAAAACCAGGCGTCGCTTACGGCCCTGTTAAATCAAGTTTTGGCTATCACGTTATTTATGTGCGCCCGTTCACTGAAGTCTCAGAAGATGTTTCGAAACTCTTGGCAACAAACGCTGGCGTTAATTTGTTGACTGGTTTCATTGCGACTTCAAAAATCAATGTTGACTCTGCATACGGCGTCTGGAGCGCGGCCCGCGGTGGCATCGTCACTAGTTAATCGATCATTGTCGATTAGCGCATGACAGCGCACATAAAAATAGTTGGCCTCGGCCCAGGTTCGAACGATGCAATAACTGCACAAACGCTGCACGAAATCGAAAGTTCGACGCATCGCTTCATTCGCACCACAAGACACCCGAGTGCGCACCTCGTTAAAGACGCAACAAGTTTTGACGCCGAATACGAAAAGCATGACAAGTTTGAAGATGTCTACCAAGCAATTGCCGACAAATTGATTGCCGCTGCGAAGCAGCATCAAGAGATCTTGTACGTCGTGCCGGGCTCACCACTCGTGCTCGAGCACACTGTGCAACTTTTGCTGCAAGATAAGTCAGTGACTACAACAGTTATGCCGGCGATGAGTTTTCTCGACGTTGTTTGGAGCGCGCTTCAGATTGACCCAGTAGATGCTGGTGTGCGAATGATCGACGGACATCGATTCGCCGAACTTGCGGCTGGGCAAACTGGGCCACTGCTTGTTGCTCAATGCCACGCCAATTGGGTGATGTCAAACATCAAGTTGGCACATGAGTCTGCGAGCGGCGACGAACCAGTTGTCATTTTGCATCACCTCGGACTCGACGATCAAAAAATTGTTCATACGACTTGGCAAAACCTCGACCGCGAAATCGAACCCGATCATTTGACATCTATCTACATTCCAAAACTTGCCGAACCAATCGCTGGCGAAATGGCCAAACTGCATAATCTCGCTCGCACATTGCGCGAACAATGTCCGTGGGATCAAAAGCAAACCCACGACTCACTTGTTCGCTATCTGATCGAAGAGACGTATGAAGTGGTTGACGCAATCAGTGCACTCGACCCAGACGATCAATCAACAGACGAAAAGTTCATCGAAGAACTAGGAGATCTGCTCTACCAAGTTGAGTTTCACACGACTATCGCCGAGCAACAAGGTCGTTTCAGCATCGCCGATGTCGCCCGCTCGATTCACGACAAACTCGTTCGTCGCCACCCACATATATTCGGTGATGTACACGCCGAAAACGCCGACGCGGTGGTCACAAATTGGGACGCAATCAAACAACAAGAACGTGGTGAGGTCACCGAAAAATCGGTTTTTGATGGCGTGGCAAGTTCGTCGCCGTCGTTGATGTATTCGACCAAACTGCAAAAACGCGCCGCTGAGTTTGGTTTTGACTGGCCAGACAGCAAAGGCGCGTCAGACAAAATCGCCGAAGAGCTCGGCGAATTACGCAAAGCCGTCGAGTCAAAGCAAGATGCGAGTGAAATCGCATTAGAACTTGGTGATGTGTTGTTTAGCGTTGTGAATTTGTCGCGGCATCTTGGTGTCGACGCCGAAACTGCATTGCGCTCGGCTGCTGATAAATTTCGCGGACGATTTCAAAGCGTCGTCGCACTCGCCGAACAAAGAAAACTCGATCTCACAAAGTGTTCACTAACTCAACTCGACGAACTTTGGGAAATCGCAAAACAAAATAACTAGAAATCAGGCACCAAAATGGTGCGACTAAGGTAGATGCCGATGACAGCGATCAAAAGAGTTCATGCCCGCGAAGTGCTCGACTCGCGCGGCAATCCAACAGTTGAAGTTGAAGTAACTCTTGAGTCAGGCTCATTCGGCCGAGCGATTGTGCCGTCTGGTGCCTCGACAGGCGAACACGAAGCCGTCGAATTGCGTGATGGCGGCAAGCGTTATCTAGGCAAGGGCGTTTCAAACGCCGTAAATAACGTCAACACCGAGATTGCCAAGTTATTGATTGGCCAAGATGCGAGCGACCAAAAAGGTGTCGACAACAAAATGATTTCACTTGACGGCACACCAAACAAGGCTCGCCTTGGCGCAAACGCAATTCTCGGTGCAAGCCTCGCCGTCGCCCACGCATCAGCAGTCGACAAGAAACTTCCGCTTTACAAATCGGTAGGTGGTGATGTCGCCGTGACGATGCCGGTGCCGATGATGAATGTAATGAACGGCGGTGTTCATGCTGACAACAACATCGACCTTCAAGAATTTATGATCATGCCAATTGGCGCTGCAAGTTTCAGCCAGGCATTGCAATGGGGCGTCGAGACTTATCACACACTTAAGTCATTGTTGAAAGCCAAAGGTCTGTCGACTGCGGTCGGCGATGAAGGTGGTTTCGCACCAAACTTGGCGAACAACGAATCAGCGATCGAATTTTTGGTTGACGCAATTGTCAAAGCAGGTTTTAAACCAGGCAAAGACATTGCAATTGCTCTCGACCCGGCGATGAGCGAAGTTTTTAAAGACTCTCGCTATCACCTTGCCGGCGAAAACAAAGTTTTAACCAGCGACGAACTCGTTGATTGGTGGTCACAATTAGTCGCTCGCTACCCCATCGTGTCGATCGAAGACGGCATGGCAGAAAATGATTGGGACGGCTGGAAGATGCTGTCAACAGCACTCGGCTCTCGAGTGCAACTTGTCGGCGATGATCTTTTTGTCACCAACCCAAAGCGACTTCAAATGGGCATCGACAAAAAAACTGCCAACAGTGTGCTGATAAAAGTCAATCAGATCGGCTCTCTCACCGAAACATTAGAGACTGTCGCGCTCGCCAATGCGAACAGATACACAAGCGTGATGAGTCACCGCAGTGGTGAAACTGAAGATTCGACGATTGCTGATCTCGCCGTGGCGACAAACTGTGGCCAAATCAAAACCGGTGCGCCGGCGCGAAGCGACAGAGTCGCAAAATACAATCAGCTGTTACGCATTGAACAAGAACTTGGTTCACGCGCCAAATATCCATCATTGTTTGGGCACTCCACCAAATAACTCGCTTTGCGAGCCAGAATAGAGGTGTGAGCCCGACAACCGAACAGCGCAATAGTGGCTCGCGCCGCAGCAGGTTTGCGATTATGCCCGTCGGCGTATTTTTCATTGGCGCAGTGCTGTTAGCCCTTTTTGTTATTCCTATGCGAACTTGGACACAGCAGCGAGCCGGCGTGGCCGAAAAGAGTCAGCAGTTCGCCGCATTTGAAGACATCAACGATGCGTTACAAGAAGAAGTTGACGTGCTTGAAACCCCTGAAGGCGCACAAGAAGCAATTCGATCGTCGCTGGGTTATTTGCTACCAAGCGAAAAGCGTGTGCCGATACTCGACATGCCGCGTGCCACTGCGAACCTGCCAGATACATGGCCTTATACGGTTGTTGCAAACATTTTGCAAGTGCGATCAGCGCAAGCGATTCGCAATAGTGGCGTTGAAATTTTGAATCCGCTTAAGCCATAACTGCTGAATTCGTATAGATTCAATTTGCTGAATTAGTTGAAAGGAAGTTGTGGCAGGAAGCATTCTGGGCAATCGCGTTCTACGCAAAGAAGACCCAAAATTTTTGACATCAGGTGGCAAGTACATCGAAGAC
>JANRBC010000162.1 GCA_030727685.1 Ilumatobacteraceae bacterium | reverse complement strand
ATTGCCAATGCGAACAACACACCAATCGGTGGATCGGCAAGTTGAATGCGCGTTACCTGACCAAAAAGTGTCACTTCTCCTGATGAGCCATTTCTGAAGTCGCCACCAAGCGGAATAATCGCAAACGCCAAGAATGCAGGAACAAACGACAAAAACGGTGCAAGGGCAAAAACAAAACGATCGGCACGACTTGGAAACGAATCTTCTTTAAAGAACAACTTGATGCCGTCAGCAAGCGTTTGCAAAATGCCAAACGGACCAGTTTTGTTCGGTCCAATTCGATTTTGCATTCCGGCAATTGCTTTTCGCTCGAACCAGACCATCAACATCGTGGCGAGCAGACCGACCACGAATACAACTAGAACCTTGACCAAAACAATAACCAGAGGCACCCAAAGTAAATCGTCGACGAGTAGCGGATCAAGGGCGATCATTTGATTGGCTCAATTCGAACGTCTACAACATCACTTGCAATATTCAAAAGCGGTCGAATATCTACACCTGTGTGGTTGAACGGCAACCACGCTGTGCCACGGTTGATGCCGTTATGGGTTTTGATTGCAATCACGATGTTCGTACCGTCTGCTCCCACTCGAACACTCGAACCCTCGGCAACACCAATGCGCGCAAGATCAAGCGGGTTCACAAAAATTGCTGCGTCGGTGATAATGCCAGCAAGCGATGGGCTCGCAACGGTTGACTGTGCCGAGTCATACATCGTTCGCGAAACTACGAGTCGATAGTTATAGGCGTTGCGATCAGTTACTTTGCTTGCGACACCAGAAATTGTTACGGGTGTTTCACGGGCCATCAATACACCGTCACCGTGAGTCGACTTGGCGTCACTGCTCGGCGCAAACGCAGCGACGGTATTTACAAGTTTTTCATTGAGATCTTCGAGACTTGAAACACCGATATCTGCACCAAGTGCGATACTCAATTCAGTTGCAATCATCCAATCTGGGCGCGAAGTGCCGCGAGGGGTTATTTTCTGGGCAACATTACTGATGCGGCCCTCAAGATTCGTTGTTGTGCCATTTTTTTCACCGTAAGCCGCTGCCGGCAAAACAAGATCGGCATTGCGATTAGAACTATTGATCATCGTGTCAATACTGATCAGATTTTTGACCTGGCTAAATGCTCGTTGCACCAAGCCTGAATCAGCGACATCAGCCATCGGATCAACACCCAACAAAATTAGACACTCTATTTTGCCTGCTGCGGCGGCATTCAAAATATCAATCGCATCACCAGAGTTATCTTTTGGTGTCAAACCAGCAGTCACCGCACCGCGCACATTTCCGCGGCGCAACACTGGCAAAACTTTTGCGCTCGGCACAGCAGATAAAACTTCACCCAGCGCTTGCAATGTAAACACTTCGCTTTCGGCCAAATTCGAACGACCAACCACAACGACGACTTCACCGCGCGCAATTTGTTCTTTCATTTCGGGCGTGGCAAGGGCTTCACGCACAACCTGGGCTTGATTACCCGGCTCAAAACCGACCGTACGCCAGGCATATGGTGTCAAGCCAGTATTGCGTGATGAAAACTCGATGATTCGCGACTTTCGCTTTTGAGCAGCATCACGCAAGCGCAAGTAAAGAACCGGCAATTCTTCTTTCACGTCGGGGGCAAGCAAGATAATCGTTTTTGCAGCGCAGGTCTCGTCAATTGTCGCTTGGGCCAGATTGAAAACTTCAGGACTCAACCCATCACCGAGTTGGGCGTCGCGCTGGTTGATACCAAGTTTGTCGGCCAACATCGCCCAAGCAAAAGCATCTTCATTGGTGCCTCGCGCGCCACCCAAAATCGCCACGCTATTTGTGCTTTGTGCCAACGCAAGGCGAATCATGCGTGCTGCGTTTTCGAGGGCAACCGACCAAGAAGTAGCAACTAATTCTGACCCGTTTTTCATTAGCGGTGCAGTTAAGCGATCTGGTGAATTAACTGATTCAAAGTTGTACCGGCCTCGATCACACAACCAACCCCAGTTCACTGGGTCAATGTCGACGCCTTGATAGCGAACAAGTTCATCACGACTACTTTGAACAACAGTTCGACAACCAACAGAGCATGAAGTGCAAGTGCTCTCAGTCTGATCGAGATCCCATGGGCGCGCTTTGAATCGGTATGGTTTGGCAGTCAACGCACCCACTGGGCAGATTTGCACTGTGTTGCCAGAAAAATACGAACTAAATGGCTCATCAGGAAAGGTAA
>JANRBC010000161.1 GCA_030727685.1 Ilumatobacteraceae bacterium | reverse complement strand
TCACCATCGTCTTCGATGACTTGGCCGGCTTTGCGGGCTTCGGCTTGTGTCACGCTGACGATTTTTTGTCCGGCGGCTGCCCAACCAGTCGGTGTAACAGCAAGGTCACCTGCAGTCACAACATCGAGTGGCTTTTTCTTGGCATCCATGATGCCTTTGAAACTTGGATAGCGCGGCTCAACAACACCGGCAGTAACGCTGATGACTGCTGGCAATGTGCACTCGACTTCGTCGTAGCCCGATTCGCTCTGACGATCAACTTTCAAAACCGAACCTTCAACTTTTACTTTCTTGGCGAAAGTTACTGATGGCAAGCCGAGGCACTCTGCAATTTGCTCAGGCACGGTGCCGGTGTAACCGTCTGAAGATTCGGTGCCGGCGATGATTAAATCTGCACCGCCGAGTTTGTTAACTGCCGCAGCCAAAACTTTTGCAGTGGTCAACGCATCTGAACCAGCGAGAGCAGGATCGCTCACCAATAATCCTTTGACTGCGCCCATCGCCAACGCGGTGCGCATGCCAGATGTTTCGCCGTTCGGCGCCATCGACACAACATAAACTTCGCCCGACCCGGCAGTAGCAACAAGTTGCAATGCCATCTCAACGCCGTAAGCGTCTGACTCATCGAGAATTAATTTTCCGTCACGCTTGAGCGCATGAGTTGTGGCGTCAAGCGCCCCCGGGCTGGCTGGATCTGGAATCTGCTTTACGCATACGACGATATTCATGGCTTCTATTCTTACCGTTAATCTCGCCCACAACCACGCGAAAATCTGATCTTGAAACGCTGATACCGTTAGTGTTCTTGCAGATCTTGCTAATTGTGAACTCGTTCGCATCTTCGGTTAATCCAAGAAATACCGTTGCAGTGCACCAATACCTGGCTCGCCACCACAGCGTGCAGGTCGTCGAGACCAACGAACGCGGTCATGCCACGCGCTTTGCCCAAGATGCGGCGAGTCGCGGGGTCGAATTAGTTGTGGCATTTGGTGGCGACGGCACCCTCAACGAGGTCGCAACGGGCCTGGCCGGCAGCAACACAGCCTTGATGATGTTGCCCGGCGGATCAACAAACGTTTTCGTGCGCAGCCTCGGCGCAACGAATGACCCGATCGTCGCATTGCAGCAATTCAGTTCTGGTCTCGATCACAACAACATTCACCCGATTAGTTTGGGACGAGCCAACGGGCGCTACTTCTGTTTTCATGCCGGCATTGGTTTCGACGCTGCGGTTGTCGAACTTGTCGAGAGACGAGCCTCGCTCAAGCGGATTATCGGTCAACCGTTGTTTGGTCTCGCGACGATGCAAGCCTGGTTTGGCGGTTACGACCGAAAGCATCCGCACTTCAGCGTCGAGATTGACGGTACGAAAATACCAAACAGCTACTTCACCGTCGTTCTAAATTCGAACCCGTATACATACGTTGGCAAAACGCCCGTAAATCTCTCGACCGCCGCCTCAATCGACAAAAAATTAGTTGCCGTAACTTTCAGAAAGTTAACGACACCACTTATGGTGCGCACAATTTTGCAGTCTGTGCGCAACGATCAGATCAGCGCATCACCCGGCATCGACATTCGCACCGAAGTTGAAGATGTGAAAATCAATTTCGCAACACCGTTTCCGTATCAACTCGACGGTGACTATCTCGGCGAACAAACTTCGCTGCACATCGAGCACTGCCCCGACGCCCTTCGCCTCGTCAAACCAATAATCATCTAGAACTCTCAGTTGGGCGAGTTGATGACTTGCAGGGCGATGTCGGGCACGTTGGTGCAAATGCCGTCGACTTGCCACTCAACTAGTTCGCGCATTCTTCGCGGGTCGTCGCAAGTCCAGGTGTTGATCTGTAAACCGTGTCGATGAAAAACGTCGACCATGCGCCGACTCAGTTGCTTCACCCACGGATGCAACGCGGTGTGGCCTTGACTGGCCATCGCGCTCGCAATATTCTCAAGTTGCGCGTCATCAATAGTCATCACTAGCCATGCCGTTTTTAGTTCGGGCATCAGGCTGCGAATCAGATCAACGGTCTCGCGTCGAAAAGACGAAATAAGCCAGCGATCGAGCGAGCCCCGTTCGCGCAGAAAGTCAACAACTCTTCGAGTCGTTACTTCTTGTGCGTCAAAATCGGGCTCTTTAGGGTCATTTTTAATTTCTATATTTACCCACATCGACCCACAAGCATCGAGCGCCTCGGCCAAAGTCGGAATATGAGTCGGCAAATCTCTTTTATCAACAGAAAAAATTGTGCGACCATCACTCAACTTTGGATCGTGATGTACAACCAATTCGCCCGACCCACATCGACGCACATCAAGTTCGACGGCATCGGCGCCCATTTCAAGAGCTCTCGCAAATGCCAGCGTTGTATTTTCGAGTTCGACCTTTGAAGCACCTCGGTGTGCCATAACTTGGGTCACGCCCGCAGGCTACAAGAAAAAAACTCTCTGACGGACACGAAAAATAAAAAATATATATTTAAAAAATTGTCTACAAAGTATTGCGAACCCAACAATTGCTCTCTAGTGTGAGGCAAAGATAGAACAAAAAATCACAATTTTGCAATAAGGGGTTTATCAATGTCTTTTCTCGCGACAAGCCTGGCTCTCGGTTCTGCAGACTATTCGTGGAGGCGAAACGCTTCTTGCAAAGACACTGATCCTGAATTGTTCTTCCCTATTGGCACAACAGGCCAAGCACTGATTCAAATTTCAGAAGCAAAAACAGTTTGCGACGAATGCGCAGTTCGTGGCAAGTGCCTCGACTTTGCTCTCGAGACAAACCAAGATTGGGGCATCTGGGGTGGCAAATCAGAAGATGAGCGTCGAGACATCCGTCGTCGTCGAGCAGCCGAACGTCGCAACGCGCGACTAATGGCCTAAGCCAGTTTCAACGCCAAAATTTACTAATCGCCAACGATCGGTATAACTAGGTCAACGACCGTACCTTCGCCGTCATGCGCAATCTTTAACTCTTTAGTTGAATCAGCAACTGTCGCCGCTCGCATCTGAATGGTGCCCGCCAACTCGGTCGTCACCAAGGTGCGCACAATCGATAGCCCAAGCCCAGTTACTTTGGCCATTTCAAAATCAGATTTCAAACCGTTCCCGTTGTTAATTACGCGCACGTTCAATTGACCATCATCAGATTGCCCGAGTGTGACAAGCACCGAACCACCTTTGCTGCCTTCTGGAAACCCATGGTCAACCGCATTCTGCAACAACTCAAGGATCACAACAGAAAGCGGTGTCGCAATCGTCGCTGGCAGTCGACCGCCGTCGCCAATAACACTAAATTTCACGGGCCGATCAGCCGACTGCAAACCTTCTTCAACCAATCGCAATAGCGGACGCACGATCTCGATAAACGAAATATCTTCACCGGCCTCACGCGACAGAGTTTCATGCACGAGAGCAATCGTTCGAATACGACGCACCGACTCTGTGATCGCCGAAATCGCCTCTTCGCTCTTGAGCCGACGAACCTGCAGTCTCAATAGCGACGAAATTGTTTGCAAATTATTTTTGACACGATGGTGAATTTCGCGAATGGTCGCGTCTTTTGTCAATAACAATCGATCGCGTCGTCGAAGTTCTGAGACATCACGTAGCAACACAACACCACCAGTCACTGAAACTTGTCGACCTGTTCGCTTCAGCGTTGGAATAGTTCGCGTCAGCAGTGTTACGTCTGCCGTCTGTTCGAACTCTTCAACGACTGGTTCAAGTCTCTCGAACGCGTGACGCGCAGCAGCCTCGGCGATACCAAGTTCTGCCAATGTCTGACCGACAGCGTTGGCGCTAATTCCGACACGATGCATTGCCGACACCGCATTCGGCGATGCATAACGCACACGCGTGTCGGCATCGAGCACGACAACACCATCGCCTACTCGCGGCGCAACAGTCGCATCTGCACCACGGCCATCGAACGGAAACAACCCAGTTGAAATCATCTTTGCGAAAACTTCAAAAATTGACAAGTAAGTTCTCTCAAGTTGGCCTGGCTTTCGACCCGTGCGTTGCGACCATTCGCGGGTCAACACGGCAATTATTCGATCATCAAATCTGACGGGTATTGCCATCAAGGTAATCGGCTCAGCGATCGTCTCAACTCTGATCTCGCCAGTTGTTACTTTTTCTGACCTGTATGCATCGTCAATCATCACGCGCTCGTTGGGGTCGGCGACAACGCCAACAAGGTCGGTGTCATAAAGCGTCTGACCAGTTGCGGCACGCACTTGTGCTGCGACGATGAATTGCGAGTCTTGAGTCGGCAGGTATAGCAACATGTCGGCAAAACAAAAGTCAGCCAACATGCCCCACTCAGAGAGCAATGAATTTAAATGTTCTAGCGACGCCTCATCGAGATTGCTGTGCTCATGTGCAATCTCAACGAGTGTTGGCATAAAAATTTACTAACTAACTGCCAAAACCCATCTTGCGGTCACCATTTGGTGCACCAAACTCAACGAAAGCAATTTTCGCCGAAGGGATTGCAGTTTCTTTGCCACGCTTATCTGTAAGCCAAAGAGTCGCAGACTCACCAGCGAGAGCAGCTTCAACAGCCGACTTGGTCTTGCTGATTGACTTGTCGTCGTCTGGCATTTCAAGAGAAATTTCTCGCGTTGCGTGCGAAACGCCGATTCGAATATCCACAATTTGCTTCTTTCTTTTGTTGGGTATGCAACTAACAATTAACTATCTAACACACTAGGCGCTATGCGCTAGTTAACTTTAAGCGCCGCGCTGAATACTTTCTTTGGCTTCATATCTTCGGCGATTCGCTTTGCAAGTTGTGCAAAAATCAAACCCACCTCTGACTCTGGTGCGACTGCAGCAATTGGTTTGCCTGTGTCGCCACCTTCGCGCAACATCTCGACAAGCGGAATCTGGGCCAACAACGGAACTTTCAATTCGTCAGCGAGCAACTGCCCGCCGCCACTGCCAAACAATTCGTAGCGCTGTTTATCTTCGCCAATGAACCACGACATGTTTTCAATGATGCCGCGAACAGGAAGATTTACTTTTGCCGCCATCGCCGCCGATAAACGAGCAACTTTCTGCGCCGCTACTTGCGGAGTCGTGACAACAAGAACTTCAGCACGCGGCAAATATTGACTCAGGCTCAATGCGATATCACCGGTGCCTGGCGGCATGTCGATTAACAAGAAATCTGGTTCATCCCAGTAGACATCGGTCAAGAATTGTTCGAGGGCCTTGTGCAACATCGGACCGCGCCAAACAACTGCCTGACCTTCCGGAACAAAATAACCAATCGAAATGCAACGCACACCCCACGCTTCAGGTGGCAACAACATATTGTCGATTGCAACTGGATCGCGATCAGTGCCCAACATGCGAGGAATCGAATAACCATAAATATCGGCATCAACTACGCCAACTTTGTAACCCGCAGCAGCCAAAGCAACGGCAAGATTTGTCGTGACACTGCTTTTGCCAACGCCGCCCTTGCCTGAAGAAATCAAAATTGGTCGTGTCTTTGAACCGGGTTGAGCAAACGAGATTTTTCTGCCCTCAGAGTGGCCTTGCGCCGGGCTACTACCCGCAGTCGCCGCCGGATTGCCGTGCACGAGTTCGCGCACTTTGGCACGTTCTTCGTCGTTCATGACACCAAAGTTGAGCGCGACATTTTTTACTCCGTCAAGAGCGCGCAACGCAGTGTTAACTCGGGTTTGAATTTCATTACGTAACGGACAACCTGCAATCGTCAAGACAACAGTCAGCGAAACATCGCCCGACGACTGAATTTGAACATCGCGCACCATGCCAAGATCAACGATTGAACGATGCAATTCAGGGTCTTGCACCGGGCGCAACGCATCAATAAGTTGGTCGACTTTTGGCAAAGACATTTGGGGGTTGATCCGATCGGGTCGCTAAATAATAAACACTATGGCTATAGGTAGAATATCTCTCGTGAGTCAAAAAGCACCTGCTGCAAGCCAAACTTCTAAGTCGAGTGCCGTGTCTCGCGAGGCAACTAGTCCTTTAAACAACACCGACTTCACCGCCACAGTGTCGGCAATCACATCTGCATTTGGTGACCCAACTCGTCGAGCAATTTACTTGTTCACGCGCGAGTCAAAAAATGGTGTCACGGCGAGCGAAGTTGCCGAGAAATTCGAACTGCATGCGAATGTTGCCCGACATCATCTCGACAAACTTGCCGCTGGCGGATATCTCGAAGTGCAGATCTCGCGACAAGATGGCGCAGGCGCTGGTCGCCCATCGAAGATCTACACCGCGACAAACCCGAACCAGTCGCTCGAGTTTCCGGTTCGCAGCGACGATTTGGTCTTGTCACTACTTGGCAAAGCATTAACTCTGTTGACACCAAAAGAAGCAACTGAGATGGCCGAAGAAGTCGGTCAACAATACGGACGAGCAATGGCAACAAGTCTCACCGGTGATGACATCAACCAAACCCAGCGTTCACTACGTTCGGCATTGCAGGCCGTCGCCGATGCACTGACTGCGCACGGTTTTGCCGCACATGCCGACCAGCGCAATAACCAACTTCGCATTGTCAACAATCACTGTCCGTTCGGCGATCTGGCGATCGAACACCCAGTGATTTGCGCAGTTGACCGCGGCATGGTCAAAGGTATGTTGACCGCTCTTTATGGTGAGACGAACCCAGAACTTTCGTCATCGTTGCCGATGGGCGACACTTTCTGCGCAACGACTATTTAATTCGCAACTCACCTCTTTAAATAGTTTCAGTCGCCCCAAAATCTTTGTTCTAAAAACGGGTCACCGTACATGTGGTAACCGTTTTCTTCCCAAAACCCAGGAGCATCGCCCGAAATCAGCTCTAATCGGCGCAGCCACTTTGGTGATTTCCAAAAATAAAGTTGTGGGATCAACAGTCGCACTGGCCCACCATGAATTGGATCAATATCTTCGCCCTCATACGCATAGACCACGAGCGAATCGTCGCGCATGATGTCTGCAAGCGGCAAATTCGCGGTGTAGCCATATTCGGCGTGCCCCATTACGTGCGTCGCTTTGTCAGAGATTTTGGCTCGATCAAACAAATCACGAACGCGCACACCTGTCCAAGTCGTGTCGAACTTTGACCATTTTGTGACGCAGTGAATATCTGTAGTTAATTTCGTTGCCGGCATCGCGCGAAGGTCTTCGAATGAAATCGTGAACGGTTTTTCAACAAGTCCGTCAACTGTCAAGCTCCACTCACCTGGTTTGTAAGTCGGCACTTCGCCAACGTGCAAAACCGGGAAACGATCGGTCAGATATTGGCCAGGCGGAAGACGAGACTTGTCGTAACCTTTGGCCTCTAACTCATCGCGATTGCGGTCAAAAAATCCCATTGGTTAATTCTGCCTTAAATCTTGCAGAGATGAACTCTTTCAAGTCAAACATAGATACATTTTTGCTGTGACTATTTATATAGTGCGCCATGCCAAAGCAGGCAAACGTAGTGAATGGCACGATGACGATAATTTAAGGCCGCTAAGCCCAACCGGCTGGAAACAAGCCGAGCTAGTCGCCGAGCGTCTCAAAGATCTTTCGATCACCAGCCTGATTTCGAGCCCGGCAACACGATGCTTTCAAACTCTCGAACCGCTGGCCAAATTGACCAAGCTCAGTGTTCAGGTCGACAAGCGACTGCTTGAACATGGCGACATCGCTGACATGCTCGAAGTTGTGCAAGACGTTGAAGATTCAGCGGTGCTTTCAAGCCACGGCGACATGATTCCCGAGTTGATCAAAACTCTTGAGCGACGTGGAATGGAAATCAAGTCAAAACCAGACTGGCGCAAAGCCTCGGTCTGGGTTGTCGAGCGCACGAACCGTGGCTTTAAGTCGGCGACTGCTTGGCCACCACCACAGGTCGAAGACTAAAAACTATTTATCGAGTGCGGCGTCGACCTCGGCGATAATCGCATCTACAAAACTTTTTACTTCTGCTGGCGGATTCTTGTCGGCACAAATTGTTAACTGTTCTTTTGCGCCTTTCGCATCGTCATTCAAGCGAAATAACGTGATGCCCAAAAAACAATGAGCATCGGGATAATTCGAGTCGAGCGCGATCGCACGCCCGAGATCACTCGATGCTGAAGCGAAAGCAAGTTGCTTTACTTCGTCACCAGCGCTGCGAGAAATCAACACCAGTAGCCAAGCACGATATGTCAGAGCCTCGACATTGTCGGGGTCGACTTCAAGCACTTGTGTGTAAAGCTCAATTGCGACTTTTGGATCAACAAAATTTGTTGCCCTGGCGCGCGAGAGAATCGACGCCGTCGAATCTTCGATCGAGCCTGCAAGCGAGTCGCCAGCAAGCCTTTGTCCAGATTGTTGTGCCACGAACCAACCAGAAGAGCCAGCCACCACAAGAACAATGAACAAAGTTACGAGCGTGCGACGTAAATTTCGCTTGTTCGAAACATCTATTGCGGCGACACTCGCATCGGCAACAAACTGCGACTGAGTTGTTGCTTTTTCAATCTGCTTGATTACTGAGGCGGCTCTTGACACATATTCTTTGCGTAATGATTCGTAATCTTGATCGTCAATGTCGCCAAATTTGTGTTCGCGCTCAAGATCACGCAACGAGTTGAGTAGAAAGTCGCGCTGCTCTTGCAGTTCTGCTAGAGATTCTGAACTATTGCTCATCAGTTTTTGTGTTTAATGCACGAGCGACGATCTGCTCGTCATCACTGGTCGGAGACTCGGGTTTATTGCCACGCCACTTGGTGAAAGCCGAATAAAGCAAGAAAATTGAAAAGACCAGCGCGGCAACCGGCAAGGCCCAAACAAGAGCGTCAACACCTGTCGCGCGCGGCACCAACAACACTTCGCCACCAAAGCGCTGCTCGATGTAGCTCAATATTTGCTCATCGGTGCGCAAGCCTGCAGAAACTTGGCGCGCAACTTCTGCTCTGATTGACTCAGCGGCCACCGCACGCGAAACAAAAACACTCTCACCAGAGCAAGTGGGGCAAGCCAAAACAGCAGTCAAAGAATCGATGCGATCTTGTTGTGTCTGCGGACCGCCAGTGCGAGTGGAGCCAAATACAAGAAGTACGGCCACGAGCAGAAACATCGCTAGCCAAACTGACCTGCGAGTCTTCATGATGTGAACCCATCTCGCAACTTGTTTACTTGCTCAGACAACAAACCTGGGCTCAACTCACCTGTGATGCGCAGACGAACTAGACCATTCGGATCAATGATCCAAGTTTCGGGCACTCGTGCCACACCGAATGCGACTGCGATTGCGCCGTTGTCATCTTTGACTTTTGGCCAGTCGCCACCATTTTTATTGAAGAAACCTCGAACCGCATCTGAACTGTCATCATTAATAATTGTGTAGATCTCGGCGCCGTTCGGATTCGTCTCTTCAGTGTCAGCAAAATCAACCAGCAAGTCGTGCTCATTGATACATGGCACACAAGTCGAGTTAAAAAAGTTCAACACGACCCACGAGCCCTTGCGACGCTCTAAAACAAATTGGGCGCCGTCAATTGTTTCGCTAGCAACAGCAGGAGCCGGTTGACCCAGAAGCGGAGACCGCGCAACGATGTCTTGGCTCGGGTCAGCAACGACCAGAACGACAAAGAACATCGCGATAACGACGCCGACGACTGTTGAAACAATCTTGACGAGGTTGTTTGACTTCATGACGCAGCAACCTCGACAGGTGCACTTGTTGCATCTGTTGGTTTACGACGACGACCAGGAAACGCCGCAAGCACTGTGCCGACGGCCATCAGCGCAGTGCCGATCCACAGCCAGATAATCATCGGCTTGATAAACACTTTTATTCGCGCCTCGTTGGCATCTTGACGAACCGGTGGCTCGAGAGTCAGATAAATATCTGTGGTCAACGAAGTACGTACCGAAGGCGTGCCTACATTCATGCCGATGCGCGTGTACTTAGTTATTGCTGGTGCATAAATCTTTTTGCCGTCGACGAGCACGAGTGCTTTGACGCTGATACTGCGGTCATCACGAACCTCAATGACATCTTTTAATTCAAAAGTGTGTCCTGAAAAACTCGCTTCAACATTTGCGACCAGCGACAATTCTTGGCTCTTGCTAAAACTATTTGAAGCACCCAATGCAACTGCAATCAAAATCACACCGAGGTGCACGATCATGCCACCGTTGGCGCGACCGACGAGCCCACGCCAACCTTGCCGACGTGTTGCCAAGACAACTTGCCGCATCGCAGCACCAGCCGAAACACCGCCCAAAGTAAAAGTCAACAGTGGCGCAAGACCATAAGCGCCGAGCAACAAACTCGCCACGAGTGCAGCAACGCCACACCATGCCGGCCAGAAGAGCCTCTGGCGCAAAGTTTCGGTCGAAGCTTTTCGCCACGGCAAAACAGGCGCAATCGCCATCAGCGTCAACAATGCCAAACCGATTGGCATCGAAAGTTTGTCAAAAAACGGCGCGCCAACAGCGATCTGGCGATTCTGCAGCGCTTCGATAATTAGCGGAAACACGGTGCCCAATAAAACGACGAATGCAAACACGGCGAACAACACATTGTTTGCCAAGAACGCCGCTTCGCGCGACAGAGGTGAGTCGATGACACCAGGGCTGCGAAGTTTGTCACCGCGCCAGCCGATCAAGCCGATTGAAACAACAAGCACCACGGCGAACAGCCCCAAGAACCAAGAACCGATGCTGCTTTCACTAAATGCGTGAACGCTGTTCAGAACTCCCGAGCGAGTTAAGAAAGTGCCCAAGATCGTCAAACTAAAAGTCGCAACAAGAAGCGAAATGTTCCAGACGCGCAACATGCCACGGCGCTCTTGCACCAAAACCGAGTGAATATATGCGGTGCCGGTGATCCAAGGCAGAAGCGAAGCATTTTCAACCGGGTCCCATGCCCACACGCCGCTCCATCCCAAAACTTCGTAACTCCACCAACTGCCAAGTGCAATGCCAAAAGTTAAAAACCCCCACGCAAAGAGCGACCATCGACGAGTCGCAACGAGCCAACCCTCACCGACGCGACCCGTAATCAGTGCTGCGATCGCAAATGCGAACGGCACCGTCACGCCGACATATCCGAGATACAAAATTGGTGGATGAAACATCACCAAAATGTGATTCTGCAAAAGAGGGTTCGGGCCAGGGCCGTCGAGCACACCGGGCGCACCCGCGGCAAATGGATTTGCCGGAAAGAATGAAACTAGAAAAAAGAATGCTGAGACGACGAACATCACGCCAAGCGCCCACGACGCGATGAGGTCTTGCATGCGCTTGCGAACCCAAAACGAAACTGCAGCTGTGTAGCCAGCCAAAACTAAAACCCACATCAAGATCGAACCTTCGAGTGCACTCCAGACTGCAGCGAAGTTATAAAGCGCAGGCGTCGACCACGAACCAACTTTCTGAACATACGCAAGCGAAAAATCGCGAGTGATCATCGCGTATTCCATTGCCGCGAATGCACCGACTGCGGCCGCAAACGAGAGCGTCGAAAACCTAGGAATTAGTCGAATTATCTGAGGGTCATTACGGCGCGCACCCGTAAACGCTGCGAATGCGCCAAAAACTGCACCGATGAAACCAACTAAAAGAAATGCACGACCAACCGTGCCGCTTATCCCTGCACTTGCGAACATGCCGCGCTCCCAGAAGTGTCAAGACGATCGGCGTATTTTTCTTCGTACTCGTTCGAGTGCTTGACTTCGATGCGATTCGATTCGAAAGTGTTGTCAATCATGCGACCGTGCGCGACAACCGAAATGCACTCTTGAAATACACCGCCGGGATCGCCTGCGTAGACGACATTTATTGATTTGCTATTGAAAGTCATCACAAAACTGGTTTTGCCGTCAGTTTTTTGCAGAGAACCCTGTTCGACTGTGCC
>JANRBC010000160.1 GCA_030727685.1 Ilumatobacteraceae bacterium | reverse complement strand
GACCGCAATGACAATTGCGTGATTATCTGCTCGATTGAAAACGTCGATGCGATGGGTGTTCATACTGGCGATTCGATAACCGTCGCACCGGCAATGACACTTTCAGATGTCGAATATCAAAAGATGCGTGACGCCGCATTCGCATGTATTCGAAGAGTGGGCGTTGAAACAGGCGGATCAAATGTTCAGTTTGCTGTTAATCCGACGACTGGCGAACAGGTTGTTATCGAGATGAACCCGCGCGTTTCTCGAAGTTCGGCATTGGCTTCGAAGGCGACAGGCTTTCCGATCGCCAAGATTGCCGCAAAACTTGCAGTTGGTTACACACTGGACGAAATTGCAAACGACATCACCAAAAAGACCCCGGCGAGTTTTGAGCCAACTATCGATTATGTAGTAGTCAAAATTCCGCGCTGGGCTTTTGAGAAGTTTCCGGGCACTTCTGGTGTGCTTGGCACCCAGATGCAAAGCGTCGGCGAGGCGATGGCAATTGGTCGTACGTTCACCGAGAGCTTGCAAAAGGCGTTGCGCTCACTCGAGATTGGGCGATTTGGTCTAAATTGCGACCCGGGCGAAGAAAACTATTTGGCACTTAGCGACGAAGAGTTGTTGAAAAACATTTCAATACCGACACCCGAGCGCATATTTCAGATTGGCGAGTGCCTTCGCCGAAAAATTTCGATTGAAATTGTTGCCGAATATTGTCAATTCGATCCGTGGTTCCTTGACCAGATGCTCACAATCGTTGAAGAGCGAAACTTTTTGGCCGAGCGAGAGATGGGCTCACTAACAAAACTCGAGTGGCTGCGTGCCAAGCGAATGGGGTTTGCCGATGCGCAGTTGGCTTGGCTTTGGAAGAAATCAGAAGCTGAGGTTCGCGCTAGTCGTCTGGCTTTGGGGGTTCGACCGACTTATAAGGCGGTTGATACTTGCAGTGCCGAGTTCTCGGCACAAACGCCGTATCACTATTCGACATATGAAGATGAGTCTGAAATTCACGCTTCGACAAAAGAGTCGGTGATTATTTTGGGCAGTGGCCCCAATCGCATCGGCCAAGGTATTGAGTTTGACTATTGCTGCGTGCACGCCAGCTTTGCATTGCGTGACGCGGGATTCGAAACGATCATGCTCAATTGCAATCCTGAAACAGTTTCGACCGACTACGACACATCCGACAAGCTTTATTTCGAACCTTTGACTCTTGAAGATGTGTTGAATGTGATTGAAGCTGAAACAGTTTCATCGGGCGTAAAGCCAAAAGTGATTGTTGGGTTGGGTGGCCAGACACCACTAAAACTTGCCGCGCGAATACCTGCAGACTTGATTGCCGGAACAAACAGTCAGAGCATCGACATCGCCGAAGATCGCGAAAAGTGGAGTGCGTTGTGCGAGGCAAATGCAATTGCACAGCCACCGGGCGGCACCGTGCGAAACATAGATCAGGCTGTCGAGATCGCCAACAAAATCGGCTACCCAGTTTTGGTGCGGCCGAGTTATGTGTTGGGTGGGCGAGCGATGCAGATTGTTCATGATGAGTCACAACTTAAAAAGGCGATGCAAGAGATGGATCAAGCGGGTTCACTCGGTCGCGAGGGTGGCTTATCAGCAGAGCGCCCAGTTCTTATCGATCGATTTTTAGAAGACGCAATCGAAGTTGATGTTGACGCGATTCGCGATGCGTCGTCAGAGATTTTGATCGGCGGAGTAATGGAGCATGTCGAACAAGCAGGTGTGCATTCGGGCGATTCGGCTTGCACGATTCCGCCTGTCACTTTGTCGCCAGAAATTATCGAAGAAATCGAAAATACTGTCAAAAAGATCGCCAATGCGCTGAGTGTCATTGGCTTGATCAATGTGCAGTTCGCCGTAACTGGTTCAACTGTGTATGTGATTGAGGCAAATCCGCGAGCAAGTCGCACTGTTCCGTTTGTCGCTAAAGCGACCGGCGTGCAGTTGGTCAAGGTTGCGAGTCGAGTAATGCTTGGCGCGACGCTTGCACAATTGCGACAAGAGGGCTTATTGCCCGAGCGAGTTTCTGGTGACCATGTTTCGGTCAAAGAAGCGGTATTGCCGTTTAATCGGTTTGCCGAAGTTGATACTGCACTCGGACCTGAAATGCGTTCGACAGGCGAAGTAATGGGAATTGATGATTCATTCGCGCGGGCATTTGTGAAAGCCCAATTTGCAGCGGGTACGACCCTGCCGGAGAGTGGACTTGTCTTTGTGTCACTTAACGATCGCGACAAAAGTGGCGGCATAGAAGTAGTCAAAGGTTTAAGTTCGTTGGGTCTTCAAATTGCCGCGACGTCAGGTACTGCTAAGTATTTGACAGAAAATGGCTGTGTTGTGACACGAGTTGTCAGCAAGTTCTCTGAGCGCAAAGCCGATGACAACAACTTTGATGACGCAGTAAAGCTCATCGAAGCAGGCGAGATCGTACTTGTGATCAATACACCACGTGGTCATGGCACCCGCAGCGATGGCGAAGCAATTCGCAAAGCAGCAAATAATTGTCGTGTTTCTGTGGTCACAACTCTCAGTGCGGCTCGAGCGGCAGTACAAGGAATGATCGAGCAGCGCAATCGACCGTTCACCGTCAAGTCGCTTCAAGAATTTCACGCCAGATAATGCAACGCAAAGCGATTTCGATCGGTTCAGTTGAGCTGGCTGAACCAATATTGACTGCATCGGGCACTGCTGGTTACGGAGCCGAATTCGACTCGTATTTTCCGTTAAAAGAAATTGGCGCAGTAGTTACAAAGTCGATTGCGCACTTTGACTGGCCTGGCAATCCAGCGCCGCGGTTGCACCCGACAACTTCTGGGATGCTCAACGCAGTTGGTCTGCAAGGTAGCGGCGTAGCAAGTTTCATCGAACGAGATTTGCCGATGTTGCAAAAATCTGGGGCAAAAATAGTTGTCAGCATTTGGGGTCACAGCATCGATGATTATTCTCAGGCTGCCAAGATGTTGGCTTGCGTGCGCGATCAAGTTGCAGCGGTCGAAGTCAACCTCTCGTGCCCAAACCTGAGCGGAAATCATGCAATGTTTAGTCACGATGCCGAATTGAGTGCTCAAGTTATTGAGTCGTGTTTAATTGCTGACTTGCCTTTGTGGGCGAAATTGAGCCCGAACACTTCTTTATTGGTTGATGTTGCTCGAGCCGTTCATTCGGCCGGTGCGCAAGCGGTAACGCTGGTCAATACCGCGATCGGCATGGCGATCGACACCGATACTGGTTTGCCAGTGCTCGGAAACGTGCGCGGCGGTTTGTCTGGGCCCGCCCTTCATCCCATTGCCGTGCGTTGTATATATGAGGTGCGAGCTGCGTTGCCTCAGATCAGGATTTTGGGCGCTGGTGGCGTCGTGTCTGGTCAAACCGCGGCCGAAATGATGCTCGCAGGGGCGGATGCAGTACAGGTGGGTACGGCGACATTCGCTGATCCGCGGGCACCAATCAAAATATTGCGTCAACTACAAAAGTGGGCGAATGCGCATTCGATCTCTGATTGGTCGCAGGTGACTTCGGCGTCGCATCGGGGTGGTCTCAAAACTCTCAACGACTAAGACGATTTGAGTGCTTAGAACTAGAATGGATTAATGGCAACGTCGCCTGCTGGTATCAACACTCGTGAGATTGCGATATCTGCTGTGCTTGAACTGCGTGTTGCGATGAACAAAGTTCTTGAGCAAATCGCGAACGGCGATAGGTCTCTTTCTTTGATACTGCAGCCAAGTGACGAATTGCCGTTGAATCAACTTTATGTTGTCAAAGTTCTTGAGTCGTTTTCACACATTGGCAAAATTCGTGCGCGACAAGTATTAGACGCATTACAGATCTCGCACAAGCACAAAATTGGTGTTCTCAACCAAGATCAGCGAACATTGATTGTTGAGGCGCTTAAGTGATTGTCAATCGTGCTGGCCTAGTGATTGTTGTTTCTGGCCCAGGTGGCGTTGGTAAGAGCACGATTGTCGAAAAACTCGTACAGCGTGATGAAAGACTTTGGCTAAGTCGCTCATGGACAACGCGTGAGCAGCGACCGGGCGAAGCATCTGATGCATACAAGTTTGTTACGAAGCAAGAATTCGAAGACAATATCGCCGCCAACGGATTTCTCGAATGGACTGACTTTCTCGGCAATCTATACGGCACCCCGATGCCGAATCCACCTGCGGGCAAAGACACAGTTCTTGAAATTGAAGTTGATGGCGCTCAGCAAGTAAAGCGTCTAAACGAATCTGCACTTCTGCTGTTTGTCTTGCCACCTTCAAGACAAGAACAAAAAGCACGACTGCGTGGTCGTGGTGATGCAGATCAAAAAGTAGAGAAGCGACTACGAAAAGCCGAAGAAGAAGAGCCAGTCGGTAAAGCCATTGCTGATTATGTGATTATCAATGACGACCTTGAATCGACGCTCGAAGAAATGAGTCGGATTATCGCCTACGAGCGCAATCAGCGCACGTCTAGTTAGATAAAGGGCTATACTCAATAGCCGCAAGCCGAGCCGAATTTGATCGCCTTGTGTTAAGCGCCAGGAGGCAAAAGTGACAACCGAAGACACGATGATGAGCCCAGCAATTGAGTCGCTGATGGGGCACACAGGTTCGAAATTCTCTCTAGTAACACTTTCGGCACGACGTGCTCGCGAGATCAATTCATATTTCAATCAACTTGGTGATGGTCTGGGCAATATGGTGCCACCGCAAGTTAGTTCGACAGCTCGCAAGCCGCTTTCGATTAGTTTCGAAGAAATCGCTGCGGGCAAGATTCAACTTGTTGCCAAAACAATCGAAGAAGTTTTGGCTGAAAATGAGGCAGCACTTGCCGCTGAGAAGCAAGCAGAGCTTGACGCGATGCAAGATTCGACAACAGAGCAAACCGCCGAGTAAGTCGAAAAGCCTGCGTCGATGAAAAAATATTCATTTACTTCAGAAAGTGTGACCGAGGGTCACCCCGACAAGATGGCCGATCAGGTTTCTGATGCGGTTCTTGATGCGATTTTGGCAGAAGATGCCAATGGTCGAGTTGCTTGTGAGACTTTGCTGACTACCGGCCTATGTGTAGTTGCTGGCGAAATCACGACAAGCGCATATGTCGATATTCCAAAGCTTGCTCGCGAAGTAATTAAAGGCATCGGTTATGACAATGCGCTTTATGGTTTTGATGGCAATACCTGTGGCGTAATCGTCAGCATTGACGAACAGAGCCCAAACATTGCTCAAGGTGTCGACGTAAGTGAAGAAATTCGAGCGGGCAAAAGTGGTGAAGACAAACTAAACAACCAAGGCGCTGGCGACCAAGGAATGATGTTTGGTTACGCATGCACTGAAACAGAAGATCTGATGCCGTTGCCGATTTGGTTGGCACATCGCATGGCAGAAAAACTCTCTGAAGTACGAAAGTCTGGGGCTATTCCATATTTGCGTCCTGATGGCAAGACTCAAGTCACTTTCGATTATGAAAACGGTGTGCCTGTTCGTTTGCGTACAGTTTTGATTTCTACTCAACACGCCGATGGCATCAATCGCGATACGGTCATCCGACCAGACTTGATTGAACAAGTAATTCGTCCGGTGATTCCTGCGCAGTTTGCAAAAGATGACTACGCCGTTTATGTCAACCCAACAGGCGAATTCGTCAAGGGTGGTCCGCACGCTGACACAGGTTTGACTGGTCGCAAAATCATCGTTGATACATACGGCGGTATGGGTCGCCATGGTGGCGGTGCATTCAGCGGTAAAGATCCATCAAAAGTCGACCGTTCAGCGGCATATGCAGCGCGTTGGGTAGCCAAGCATGTTGTTGCCTCGGGTGCAGCCAAGCGTTGTGAGTTGCAAGTTGCTTATGCAATCGGCATGGCGCAACCAGTCAGCATCTTCGTTGAAACATTCGGCACCAATACGGTCGATGAGTCTGTGATTGAGGCGGCAGTTCGAGAAGTCTTCGACCTTCGCCCTGCGGCGATTTTGCGCGACCTCGATCTTAAGCGTCCGATTTATCAAAAGACTGCGGCCTATGGCCACTTCGGTCGCAGCGAGCCGAATTTCACTTGGGAGAAGTTGTCGAAGCTCAAAGAGTTCAAGGCAGCAGTCAAACTCTGATTCAAACTGCGGTGCCCTCGGTTCGGGTAGCGCGAGTCGTTCCTGATGTAACAGGAGTCGACAAAATTTTTGATTACTTGGTGCCTGAAGCACTTGCCGAGACCGTGCGAGTTGGTGTCAGGGTACGAGTTCCATTACATGGGCGAAATGTCGCGGGGTGGGTTGTTGAAATTGGTGAACCAAGTGCTGGTCTTGAAGTCAAAAAGATCAAGAGCGTTATCAAGGTTTTAGGTCTAGGGGCAACAGCAGAAATTGTTGATCTGGCTGTGTGGGCGACCAAGCGTTGGGCGGGGCGAATGCGTTCGTTCATTTCGACGGCAGCACCAGAGACGTTGATCAACAATGTGCCATCACCGCGTTATATGCCGCGCGCGGTGCAATATGCATCAGACACTTTTGACAAGGTCAGAGACTTTGGTGGCGGCTTAATAACAGTTGCGCCACTGTCGAACTTGGCGCCATTCATTAGTGCGGTTGCCTGTGATGGCCCAACAATTGTGGTGATGCCGACACAGCATCGTGTAAAACTTCTTGCCGCCGCGCTTAGAGCGAACAACTTCTCGGTTGCCCAATGGCCCCAAGACTGGGCATTGGCATACGGCGGCGTAGATGTCGTGATCGGCACCCGAAGTGCAGTCTGGGCGCCTGTCGAGAAGTTCAGCAACATGGTCGTTGTCGATGAACACGACGACTTATTGCAAGAAGAGCGAAGTCCAACTTGGCATGCTCGCGATGTCGCCATCGAACGCTCATCACGAGTCGGTGCGAGATGTATCTTGCTTTCGCCAATTGCATCTTTGTCGGCACGCAAATGGGCAGGTGATCGTCGAGTTGTTGATTCGCAGGGTCAATGGCCAGAGGTTTTGATCGTTGATCGCAACAATGATGAGCAGTGGAGCCGATCGTTGATTTCATCTGAATTGATTGCCGAATTGCGAGATAAGTCTCGGCGAGTGGTGTGTGTACTTAATAGCAAAGGTCGGGCTCGATTGACGGCGTGTGGGTCATGTCGCAATATCTTGCGATGCGAAAAATGTGATGCTGCGCTTAACCAGACCGACAAAACAACGCTTGATTGTCCGCGTTGTGGCGAATCAAGACCCGTTATTTGTCAAGTTTGCGGTTCGAGCAGTTGCGCGGTGCTGAAACCAGGTGTTGCTCGATTGCGAGAAGAGCTCGAAGCCGCCGCGAACCGATCTGTATTCGAAGTAACAGCAGCAACAGAAACAGTAAATGAGCGTTGCAACGTCTTTGTCGGCACTGAGGCTGTCTTGCATCGCGTGCAGAATGCCGACACGGTCGTGTTTTTGGACATTGATTCAGAGTTGCTTGCGCCTCGTTACCGTGCCAATGAGATTGTGGCGACGTTGGTTGTGCATGCGGCAAGACTCGTTGGTCGATCGACTCAGAGTCCGCGAATTTTGTTGCAGACTCATACGCCTGACAACGCATTTTTGATCGGACTAAAAATAGGCGATCTAACTCAATATTTCGTCAGCGATGAGGCCCGCCGCTCATTGTTGAAGTTTCCACCTTTTGGATCGATCGCCCAAGTTTCAGGCAAAGGAACGAAAGCATTTCTTGACTCGCTGAATGAGTCTCTTGAATTCTCTGCGGTTGTGCAGACCATGAATAAAGACACAGAGAACGGACTGATCCGTGCCGAGAATTGGCAACAGTTGTCTGATGTGCTTTTGTCTGCAAAGCGTCCGGCTAAGTCGCGGCTTACATTTCATGTCGACCCGCCTCGTGTATAGATCGCTGGCGTTGAGGGCTTAGATAGTGTTAGTGGGGTGAGTTACGACATTCGAACCTTCGGCGACCCAGTCTTAAAGACTTGTGCCGCTGAGATCACAAACATCGACTCGAAGTTGATCAAGCTCACTGACGAGATGTTCGAAGTTATGTACCAGGCGCCTGGCCTAGGTCTTGCGGCACCACAAATTGGTGTGCAAAAGCAACTCTTTGTGTACGACGTCGATGATGAACCACAAGTCTTGATAAATCCAAAGATCGTTGAGTCGAGTGGCGAGTGGGTTTATGACGAAGGTTGCCTGTCAATACCAGGGCTTTATGTCGAAATGCTGCGACCGAAACTGGTGCTTGTAGAGGCGACAAATTTAGATGGCAACACGATTCAAATTGAGGCCGATGAACTTTTGGCGAGATTGTTTCAACACGAAATTGATCACTTGCAAGGCGTATTGATGTTCGAACGAATGACACCAGATCAGCGAAAGCAAGCGCTCGCCGAATATCGTCGACGCGAAGAAAATAAAATCGAAAGCGAACCAACGCACCTAAGACTGTCGTGAGTTCTCTCGCACCGCTGCCCAGTGCGGGTGCGTCAAGTGTTGTATTCCTCGGAACCCCCGAGATTGCTGTGCCTTATCTAGAAGCGCTAGTGGCAGACGGACTTAGCGTCGAGTTAGTTGTGACGCGACCGGACGTGCGCCGGGGTAGAGGAAGCGATGTTTCTGCGAGCCCCGTGAAGATTGCCGCGCAAAAACTAGGCATACCTGTTTCGCACGACGTGTCGGATGTTTTAAATGTTGTTAAAGAGAAAACGAATCTTGTCGGTGTTGTAGCGGCGTTCGGAGAGTTGATTTCTGCTGAGGTTTTGTCGCAGATGCCAATGGTCAATGTTCACTTTTCACTTTTGCCGCGATGGCGCGGCGCGGCGCCGGTAGAGCGCGCAATTCTGGCTGGCGATAACACGACCGGTGTATGCATCATGCGTGTGGTCGAAAAGCTCGACGAGGGTGAGGTTTATGCGCGACAAGAAGTCTCTATTGACGACGATGACGATGTCGAGTCGCTCAAATCAAAACTCAATGCAGTCGCTATCAAGTTGTTGTTGCAAAAAATCAAGAACGGGTTTGGAAACGGAGTCAGCCAAACCGGTGAGCCGAGTTATGCGAAAAAGATCAAGCCTGTTGACTTGCAAATCGATTGGAGTAAATCGGCCGAGCAAATCGCCCGACAAGTGCGTGTCGGTGGCGCGTTTACGTTTATGAATGGTCGTCGAGTCAAGATTTTAAGCGCTCGTGTCGTGGGTGCAATTTTGGGCGACTCGAAACCTGGTCAGATTTGCGAGGTGGCCAAGACAACTTGTTGTGTTGCAACTAGCAAAGGAGCGTTATCGCTTGTTGAAGTTCAGCCAGAGGGTAAATCCGCAATGCTGATTGAAGAGTGGCTAAATGGAGCGCGACTCAATACTCAGTCAATATTTGGTGTTTGAATCGGCGGCTAGTCGTTTTCTGTTGTCAACTTGACGTATACCAAGCGAATATTTGCCAGTGCATCTTTGAACGTTTCGTGGTCTTGTCCAAGACGACTGCCGAGCGCGTCAACTATTGCCGCAAGTGCATCGATTGCCAGGCGGGCATCCTCGAATCTTGGCGGGTTAGCACCCAGGTGTATCGCCGCCAATTCGTATAGGCCGACCACATGGTTCGCTACGACGACATTGGCAGGTGTTTCAGCGAGCCGCTCGCGGGCTTCAGCAAGTGCTTTTTCTTGTTCTGGTGTGGGGTTGTCACTCATTTGCGATACCATTATGCCTTACGTAACTGAAGAGATAGTTGATATTTTTTCTGTTGCACAGCAAAAGTGGAAACTAGTTTCCCACCTTGCCACCAAGTTTTACAAAGTTCGCGAGTTTGATCTTTGTTGCTAAGTGCGTCTCGGTCGAGCTGAAAGCGGTGGCGTCGCCACGGCTGGCTTTGACCCGCGTGCCGCAACAACTCAAGCTTTCGTGTTTTGAGTTTTATCCAATATGAAAGAGGAGGCACAGCCGCTTGTCAAGCAGTGAACAGTCATAGCACCGCCAAATAATGAGCCGCGCTACAACGAGAGAATTCGAGCCAAACAGGTTCGGCTTGTTGATGCAGACGGATCACAAGTTGGAGTCGTCAGTATCGAAGATGCACTTGAGCGATCACGCAAGGTCGATTTAGACCTTGTTGAAGTTGCTCCGCTAGCAGAACCACCCGTATGTCGAATCATGGACTACGGAAAGTTCCGTTATGAAGAGGCTCAACGACTGAAAGAGTCCCGTAAAAAAACGGTGCAGATCACAATGAAGGAAGTCAAGTTCAAGCCGAAGATTGCCAAAGGAGACTTTGACACCAAGGTGCGTCGCATGCTCGAGTTTCTCGGCGAAGGCCACAAGGTGAAAGTCACCCTGCAGTTTCGCGGAAGAGAAATGGCTCACCCTGAGTTGGGTTCTAAAATTTTGGATGCCGTGATCGAGCAACTCGGTCCGATTGCCAAAGTTGACACATCGGCCCGACTTGAAGGTCGAAATATGACAATGGTTCTCTCACCAGACAAAAAAGCAGCCAAACGTCCGGCGAGTCCAAAGCCCGCTACGACCAAACCAACAATCGTCAATCCAACACCGATAAAACAAGAAAATTCAATAATGACAACCGAAACGGAGCCACAAAATGCCAAAGATGAAAACATCTAAGACAGCCAAGAAGCGATTCAAAAAAACCGGCACAGGCAAGCTTCGCCGTCAGCAGTCGATGCGTCAGCACTTGTTTGAACACAAGTCAAGTGAGCGCACTCGTCGCCTTGACGGCACGGTCGACGTGCACACGGGTGATGTCAAACGAATCAAGCGCCTGCTCGCAGAGCGGTAAATCACTAAGTCCAAGATCTGTAATCAAACTTTTACTGAAAGGAAACGAAGATGGCCAGAGTTAAACGTGGTGTTCATGCCCGCAAAAAGCACAGGGCGATTCTTGAAAAAGCAAAGGGTTACTACGGCGATCGCAGCCGCACCTTTCGCTCGGCAAACGAACAAGTACTGCACTCGGGTCAGTATGCATTTCGTGATCGTCGCGCAAAGAAGGGCGAGTTTCGCAGTCTGTGGATTCAGCGCATCAACGCTGGTTGTCGCATGCACGACATGAGCTACAGCCGTTTCATCGCGGGCTTGTCAGCCGCTGGCATCACAGTCGACCGAAAAATTCTGGCCGATCTTGCTGTTCACGACGAAAAAGCATTCGCGAAGTTAGTCGAAACAGCCAAGGGCGCACTCGTCTGAGTCTTTCGCCACTCGCGTTCACGAGCAATCGAGTTCAGCGACTACGCAGACTTGTAAACGATAAATCGGAGCGAGCACAAGAGAAGGCGTTCGTAGTCGAAGGCGCCACGCTGATCGATGAAGCAATTCGAGCTGGATGGCAGATCGAATCGCAATTTGTTGCACCTGGTGGTGTCGCATGTTCTGGGGCAGGAAGCGCTGTTAACGATCTTGCACCTGGTGTCATTGAGCGTGTCGCGTCAACTGCGACCCCTCAACCAGTTATTGCGATTGCTTTGAAAAAAGAACATGACATTGATGCTTTGAAGAGTGGTGGTGATTCTTGGGTCGTGATTGCTGACAAAATTTCAGACCCAGGCAACCTGGGCACGATCTTGCGATCGGCAGAAGCAGCGGGCGCAAGTGCCGTAATGCTGACGAGTGGCACCGTTGATGCTTTCAGTCCAAAGGTAGTGCGAGCATCGGCTGGCGCAATTTTCAATATCCCAGTTTTTGAGTCGGTCACACTCGAAGAAGTTGCATCGCTTGGTTTTAGTACTTGGGGTTCGTCGAGTCATCAACTCGATAAGTCGGTCGATTTCAACGCCGCAGACCTGTCTGGTCGCGTGGCGATAGTGCTCGGCAACGAAGCACACGGTTTGTCGATGAACACAAAACTTGATGGATGGCTGACAATTCAACATGCAGGTCGCGCTGAAAGCCTGAATGTTGCGATGGCTGCCACACTGTTGTGCTTTGAAGTTAAGCGCCAAC
>JANRBC010000159.1 GCA_030727685.1 Ilumatobacteraceae bacterium | reverse complement strand
CGCTCAACGACTGAGTTGCCACTTTATGTGTGGCGATCTGCTGATAAAAACTCTCGCGGTCAGATCGCATTTGATTCAAAGTTCCGACCGGGTCCCCGTCCAATAGTGGTCGGTGCTTGGCTCGCCCTGTTCGACCGACCAAAGTTGACGTTGGTGCATCTAGCCAAACAACACAGCGCGCGCGTTCAGCAAGCAACCCCCGATTTTTCTCAGAAACTATTGCTCCTCCAGCAACTGCTAAAACCATCGGTTCGTCTTTCGCACAGGCTTCGATCAGCGCTTCAGTCTCGAGTTGACGAAACTCAGGCTCGCCCTTGTCTACAAAAATTTCGCGCACCGAGAGCTTGGCACGTTTTTCGATCAACTCATCAGAATCGGCGAAACTTAGATTTATTTTTTTGGCAAGTTCTCGACCAACAGTCGTTTTACCAGAACCCATTAACCCCACTAATACGATCAAATTCAACTTATTCTCTTTGCAAAACTCTCGGCGTTTCGCACAAAATCTTCGACGCTGTCGCCTCCGAAATTGCGCTGGGCTTCTTGTGCCAAAACCAAAGCAACCATCGTCTCGGCCACAATACCCATTGCAGGCACCGCGGTGACATCGGTGCGCTCTTTGAAACTCACAGTTTCTTGCTTCGTCACGGTGTCGACAGTTTTTAATGTTGGACGATTCAAAGTTGCCAATGGCTTCATCGCCGCACGCACTACAAGCATTTCACCAGTTGACATACCGCCTTCAGTGCCACCAGCCAAACTGGTTTCACGCGAATATTTGTTTGCTGATTCGTCCCAGATAATTGCGTCGTGCGCATTGCTGCCACGCCGCGCCGCAACTTCAAAGCCATCACCGATTTCAACACCCTTAACAGCTTGAATGCTCATAATCGCTTGGGCCAATAATCCATCTAGTTTGCGATCCCAATGCACGTAACTACCTAAACCCACGGGCATGCCATAGGCAAGCACTTCAACAATGCCACCCAAGCTGTCGCCATCTTTGGCTGCACTCTCAATTTCGGCGATCATTTTTGCCTCGGCCTCGGCATTGAAACATCGCACAGGAGATTCGTCGATTTGATCAAGATCATAAATTTGTGGACGTACTAAATTTTCACTTCGCGCCGAGCCCAATTGCAGTACGTGTGAAAAAACCGAAACATTTATCTGTTTAAGCAAAAGTTTCGCCAGAGCGCCAGCAGCAACCCGTGCGGCAGTCTCACGCGCACTTGCTCGTTCGAGCACATCGCGAGCGTCGTCAAAGCCATACTTCTGCATGCCTGTTAAGTCGGCATGACCAGGACGCGGCTGAGTTAACGGTTTTTTAGTTTTGCCCGGCTCAGGAGACATCTCTTCATGCCACACGTCGCTGCGAAACCACTCGCTGTTTTTGATTTCAATCGCAACAGGCGAACCCAGCGTGCGGCCGTGACGAATGCCGCCGATCAACACGATCTCATCTTGTTCAAATTTTTGTCTTGGTCCACGCCCAAAACCCAAGCGACGTCGGGCCAATTCGGCATTGATGTCTTGCGAAGTGACTTCTAGTCCGGCTGGCAGACCCTCAACGATCACAACTAGGGCTTGGCCATGACTCTCGCCCGCTGTGAGGTATCGAAGCATAAATATCAGGCTACCCCTGAGGCACAGTCAGCGCAGGGGCATTAAATATAGAACGCAGTTTCAACTAAGAAACTATTGGTGGTTGAGAGCCGCACGACGCATCAATTTGGTGTCGCCGCGCTCACCCAACCAAACTTCTTGCTGCAAAGACGCTTGATGCACCAACATCTCAAGGCCATCTACTGTTTGTGCACCAACTTTTTTTGCTGCCAACAACAAACCAGTTTCTAAAGGACGATATACCGCATCAAGCACAGTGTGTGTCGCATTAATCAGAGTCACGTCAATGGGCGCAACAACACTTTCGCTTTTTTGCTCACCACTCGGATTAAACCCGACCGGCGTCGTATTGATAATTATCTGTGCATTAGCGACCTCACGATCAAGATTTGAACTAACACGACAGTTCTCATAATTTTGAGCGATTGTTTCAGCGTTTGCGGGCGTGCGATTAGCGATCACTACTTCGGTCGCACCATTCTTGATCAACGAATAAACAACTGCGCTCGCTGTACCGCCTGCGCCCAGAACAACTACTCGACTCTTGGCAATCTTCTGCGAACTGTTTGCTTCAATTGCGTTGCAAGCACCTTGGCCATCGGTGTTCGTAGCGAAGATTGAGCCATCTTGTCGCAGCATGACCGTATTGGCCGAATTGGTCGTTTTGACTATCTCATCAATTTCACCGATTTCTCGCACAAGTTTTGCGACTTCATTCTTATGCGGCATTGTCACTGAGTAACCAGCGATGCCAAACACGGTCATTGCATCGAGTGCATCTTTGACTTTGCCAGTTTCAACTAGAAATGCGAGATAAAGCCAATCAACTTTCAAAGAGTCAAATACTGCGTTATGAATTATCGGCGACAAACTTTGCACTACAGGATTACCAATTACTGCTGCTAATCGTGTGCCCGAATCAAGAGTCCTACTGATCAAGGCAAGAATCCACCAGCGCGCGCCGTTTCAACATTTCTCTCATGATCCTTGATAGTCGCTGCGAAGGTGTGCCCGCCTTTATCGTCGCTCAGAACATAAAAAATGTAGGCGCAGTTGGATGCTTTTTTTATATCTTTACAAATCGGGTCGCTTAGTGGTGGGTTCGGGGCGGGATTAAGAGCCGCTCGAATCGCTGCCCTACCCGGATTAGCAATTGGCGTCGGTGGCAGACCCTTTGACTTGTAGGTGTTGTACGGACTTTCAATCGCTTTCAACTCACTGAAGGTGGCGTTCGGATCGGCGTTGTAGTACAGCGTCGCATCAATTTGCAACGGCATACCTCTATCAAGACGGTTGTAGATGACTCTAGAAATTTTTGCTCGGTCAACTTCTAATTTTGCTTCACGTTCAATCAGCGAGGCGATAATCAAAACCTCATATGGTGAGCGACCGACTTTTTCTTTGGCTTGGTCAAGACCTTCTTGAATGCCCACACGCTCCATCAATCGCAACATTCGGTCGATTACGCCAGAAGAGGCTTCGTCACCAGATATTTGATAGGTGTCCGGAAACAACAAACCTTCCAATCTGAATTCAGCATCGTCTAATCGACTCGGATCATTAGGTCCAAAACTTGATGAGAACGCCGGGTTATTGGCAGTGGTCAAAAAGTCTTGAACTGTGATTCGAGAAGTTTTCTCTTCTATTCGCGATGCCATTTTGGAGATGGTAAAACCCTCAGGAAAAGTAACTTTTGTGAATGTCGCTGACGGACTTGTATTCAAAACCTTCATGATGTTGCCAATGTGGCTACGGGGCGTCAGCAGGTAATAACCGGGCTGTAAGTCAATACCGCCTTTTCGTGCAACATAAAACTGAAATACGCGCGAATTGACGATGAATCCCTCGTCTTCAAGTCGGCGACTCACACTCGTAACTGTGTCATCGGGATTCACTGTGAAGTTCGTCGCGGCTTGAACCACCCCTGCGACTGAATCTGGTGGATTCAACTGACGCAAATACCAAAGTCCGCCAACCATCAGCGAAATTACCACTGTCATCACAACTGAAAGTGCGATGACGACTACTCGTGAATCTGGTCGCCGCTCAACGACTTCATCTTCGAATTCACTACCACCCCACGCATCAGGACCGTCCCATGGGTCTTCTTGCCAATCTGTGGCATCATCATTTTTCATTTGCGATTCCGATCTGCGTGATCAAGCCACCCTTGCAGCATTACAGCAGCCGCAATTTTGTCGACAATCCGTCGTCTCGCTTGGGCCTTCATGTGTGCTTGCATCATTGATTCGTTAGCAGTTTTTGAAGTCAATCGCTCATCGTACGAATGGACCGGCACACTAAGCGCAGTTTCCATCTCGTTAATCTCTTCTTGAGCACTCTTAGCGGCGGGGCCGACTTTGCCAGACATACTGAGTGGCATACCAACGACCACACATTCGACTTCATACTCGTCGATCAATTCTTGAATTTTTTTGTGATCTTGAGCATGCGTCGAAGATCGCGTCAACACGGTTAGCGGCGAGGCGATAACGCCACTGCTATCACTCATCGCTACCCCAATTCTTCGCGTACCAAGATCGATACCGAGGCTACGCATTGATGGTCTAGACAATTTTGCTTGATGCTTGCGCCGCTACGAGCAATGCCTCGTCGAGAGCAGACGCGTTTTTGCCGCCCGCAGTTGCAATGTCACCCTTACCGCCGCCTCCGCCACCAACCATTTTCGCGGCCTGGCTGATTAGATCGCCTGCAGGTGTCGTGACACCCGAACCAGTTGCTGCAACCAATGCGACACCTCCAGTTGGCGTCACACCACCCAGCACGACTGCTTTAATTTCTTTGCTTGCTCGAATTGCCATCGCCAACTCTCTTAGATCGCCTGGCGAAAGGTCATCAACTCGTTGGATAACGACACCGTTGTTGCTCTTGCTAATGAATTCAGCTGCTCGACCACGAGCCGCTGCCGATCGCAACGATTTGACTTCGTCATTCAACTCTTTAACTTCAGCAATTTTTCTTGAAATCGATTCGACAAGCGCTGCAGAGTTCGTATCTAGCAATTCATTGAGTTTTTGAATCGTGCGTGCAGTTGAAATCACATAGTCGACAGCATTTTGGCCCGTGACCGCTTCGATTCGACGCAAATTAGAACCGATTGAGCCCTCTTCGACAATCTTCACCAGACCGATATCGCCGGTCGCTGCGGCGTGAGTGCCACCGCACAACTCGATTGAGTCACCTGCCTCTAAAACACGAACCATATCACCATACTTGTCACCAAAAAATGCAATCGCGCCAGCCTGAGTGGCCTTTTCTTTCGAAGTCTCATAATTTTTGACATCAGAATTTGTCAAAACCTGAGCGTTAGCAATGCGTTCGATTTGTTCGATTTCGATAGTTGAAAGTGGTGCGTAGTGGCTGAAGTCAAACCTCAATCGTTCTGCTGAAACTAGCGAGCCAGCCTGCTTCACATGCTCACCCAAAACTTTTCGCAATGCGTAGTGCAAAATATGAGTTGCTGTGTGATTCTTGCGAGTCGCATTACGCAAATCAACATCAATGGTCGCCGTCACTTCGGCCCCCACTGTTATCTCACCAGAAAGAACGCCGACATGCTTGCGCAATCCGGGCAATGCGAAGACCGTGTCTGACACCTTGATCTCGCCACTCAAGCAACGAATCGTGCCTCGGTCACCAACTTGGCCTCCGCTTTCTGCATAAAACGGAGTCGCGTCTAAAAAGACCTCAACACGAGACTCGTCTATGGCGACGATCGACAACACTTTGGCAGAACATGAGTCAGATTCATAACCCACGAACTTGGTTTGACCGTGCGCGTCAAGCACTTGACGATATTGGTCAAGTACATCGTCGTTGGTTGCTGAACCTTTGCGCGCGGCTTTTGCACGCGTGCGCTGAGCATCCATTTCGGTTTCAAATTCGGCAATGTCGACATTGATGCTTCGCTCACCAGCAATCTCTTGGGTAAGTTCGAGCGGAAAGCCATAAGTGTCATGCAACACGAATGCACTCTTGCCACTAAGAGTTGACTTCTTCTTCGAAGTTTTGATCGCCGAGAACTCATTTTCTAACAAGTTCAAACCATTTTTCAAAGTCTGTCTAAAACTCTCTTCTTCTTTTGTCAACACACCAAGTATGAAATCTTTGTTCGTCTTCAAAGTCGGATGGGCTTCTTGCATGATTTCAACGGCCGTTTCAACCAGTTGAGGCATCACTAGCTTGTCGGTGCCGAGCAAATATGCATGACGCACCGCGCGCCTAAATATTCGACGCAGAACATATCCCCGTCCTTCATTGCTCGGAAAAACACCGTCGTTAACGAGCATCGTCGCCGACCGAGCATGTTCGGCAAGTACCCGCAATGAAAAACTCGACCGGTCTTCATAATCGCCAACCAAATATTTTGTGGATGTCGCTGACTGCGCTTGTTCGATCAACGGAAACAAGACATCGGTCTCCCAAATTGAATCTTTGCCCTGCTTGAGAGCCAAGATTCGCTCTAACCCTGCGCCTGTATCAATAGACGGTTTAGGTAACGGAGTGCGACTGCCATCTTTATCTTGGTTGAACTGCATGAACACGAGATTCCAAAACTCTAAAAAACGATCACCCTTCGGATCGTTTAATGGTCCACCGTCTGGCCCGAACGAAGGACCGCGGTCGATATGAATCTCAGAGCACGGACCGCACGGACCAGTCTCACCCATTTGCCAAAAATTATCGGCATCACCGAGACGCTGAATGCGATTCATCGGCACACCAACTTGATCGTGCCAAATCTGTTCTGCCTCGTCGTCACTTTCGTGAACGGTTATCCAAAGTTGATCACCATCAAAGCCGAAAACTTCGGTGACTAACTGCCAGCTCCAAGGTATTGCGTCAGTTTTGAAGTAGTCGCCAAAACTAAAATTGCCGAGCATTTCGAAAAATACGCAGTGACGCTTGGTTCGACCAACGTCATCCAAGTCGTTGTGCTTGCCACCAGCGCGGGCACACTTTTGAACACTCACCGCTCGCTTATATGGCGCCACTTCATCGCCAACAAAATATGGCTTGAATGGCACCATGCCAGCCACGGTGAACAAAATTGTCGGATCATGGGGTATCAAACTTGCTGATTCAACTTTTGTATGGCCGCGCTGCTCAAAAAAGCCCGTGAAAGCCTTTCTTAGTTCGTTCGCAGTGCGAATTTCAGCCACCATGAGCAACAAGCCTACTATTCACCCTCTAACGCAGGGCGTCAGGTTTAATTCAGCGAGATGTCAGACGGCTTTATTGTTGAGTCGAATTCAGTTTCTAAGTCGGTCTGATTAGCGAAGATCTTCTCAAGTTCACCGTCGTTGAGTGCTTGCCCGCCCGAGTAACCCTGCCAAAGACCCTGCACATTTTCTTTAATTAAATCGAAAATTTCGATGAACTTTTCGATCAATGCATCGGTTGAAAACTGCTGCGGGTTCGCAGCCGCCTTCTTTTTCAAATAACTCAAGCCGAACACAGCAAGCACAGCGCCAATTACGACCCAAAAAAATCGCTTGATCATTTATCTTTTCTCGCTTTGTTTTGTGCTTTGTTTTGTGCTTTCTTACTTAAATCTACGTTAATCATTTTTTCGGCAATTTCTCGCTCGTTACCGTGATTTGAAGGCTGATAATAATCACCGCGTACGTCGGGAGAACCCGGACTCGACTCGGGCATATATTGCTGCTCGACAAAACCCCTTGGGTCGTCGTGCGGGTATACATAGCCAACACCATGACCGAACTCGCGGGCACCTTCGTAGTGCCCATCTCGAAGATGTGCGGGCACCTCGCTGTTGACACCACGTTGAATATCTTCGCGCGCCGACCAGATGCCAAGAGCGACTCGATTGCTTTTTGGAGCTGTGGCTAAATAAACAACCGCCTGCGCCAAGTTAAGTTGCGCTTCTGGAAGACCAACATGTTCAAGTGCGGTCGCCGCTGCAACCGCCACCACCAGCGCATTCGGGTCAGCCATGCCGATATCTTCGCTCGCCAAAATAACCAGCCGTCTTGCAATAAAACGTGCATCATCGCCCGACTCAAGCATTCGCGCAAGCCAAAACAACCCAGCCTGCGGGTTTGAGCCACGAATACTTTTAATAAATGCTGAGACGACGTCGTAGTGATCGTCTCTGCCATAACGCAGCGCACTTACGCCGAGCGCCGCATCGACATGGCTCATCGTGACATGTCGATTATTCTCATGTGAGAGCGCACACGCTACTTCGAGTGCGGTCAACGCCTGTCGGGCATCACCGCCACAACGCTGTGCCAATGTTTCTAACGCCTCTTCGTCGGCGGTAACTGATTCGGCCACGACACCGCGTTGCAGCAATTCTTTGACATCACTGACCAGCAAAGGCTCTAGGCGAAACAATGTTGACCGGCTTCGTAACGGTGCATTAATTTCAAAATACGGATTCTCCGTCGTTGCGCCGATCAATGTAATAACCCCAGATTCAACCGACGGCAAAAGTGCGTCTTGCTGAGATGTCGAAAACCGATGAATCTCATCGATGAATACGATCGTCCCCCGACCAAACTGACCAAGTCGTTCACTTGCCCGCTCGATGACCTCGCGAACATCTTTCACACCAGCGCTAACCGCCGAAAGTCTCTCAAAGTGACGATTGGTGGTTAGGGCAACGACCTCGGCAAGTGTCGTCTTACCTGTGCCCGGTGGCCCCCAGAAAATTACTGATGAGAGTCGATCACCTTCGATGAGCGAACGCAGTGGAGAATTTTTCGCAACAAGATGACGCTGACCAACAACTTCGTCAAGCGCCCGCGGTCGCAACCTTGCCGCAAGTGGAGCCTGTGATTTCAATCGTTCAGCCGCCGCAGCGCTGAACAAATCGCTTGTCATTTTGCCGCAGGTGGCAACAGCCTGATGCCCAATTCGTTTAGTTGACTCGGGTTTACTGTCGTCGGTGCATTAGTCATCGGATCAGAACCCGACTGCGTTTTCGGAAATGCGATCACCTCGCGAATGTTGTCTTCTCCGGCCAAAATCGCCACGAGTCGATCAATACCGAACGCGAAACCACCGTGCGGTGGCGCTCCGTACTTAAAGGGTTGCAAAAAGAAACCAAACCGATTGTCGGCATCTTCATCGCTTATACCGAGTTGCCTAAACACCCGGCGCTGCAAATCTGGCTCATGAATTCGAATTGAACCTGAGCCCAACTCCCAGCCATTTAGAACTAAGTCGTAGGCCAACGCTCTGACTGAAAGTGGATCGCTTTCAAGGCGATCAACATCTTCGTGATGTGGGTGACAAAAAGGGTGATGCCCAGGTTGTGGCATCTTTGTAGTCGGGTTGATGCCAACGAACATCGGAAAATCAACCACCCATACATATCTATAGGGCCCTTCGTGCACCGGCGGTCGACCCAGATCATTGCGCAGTTGACCCAAGACCGAGCAAGTCGTTGACCAGGTGTCGGCAACCATCAAAATCAAGTCGCCTACTTCGGCCTTGGTGAGAGCAAGTAGTTGAGCCTGCTCTGACTCAGACAAAAATTTGGCTACTGGCGAATCAAGCACTAACCCCTCGGTAACTTTCAGCCACACGAGACCCTTGGCGCCAAGTTTTTTTGCTTTATCAGTTAGTGCATCAAGTTTGTTGCGTCCCGATGCAGCCTGCTGCGGATAGTCAGCCGCGCGCACACAAATCGCTTTAATCGACTCAGCCGAAGCAAACGCCTTGAACTCAGTCTTTGCGAAAACGCTGGTCATTTCGATCAACTTCATTTCAAATCGTAAATCGGGCTTGTCAATGCCGAATTGGTTCATCGCGTCATGCCATGTCATGCGCTCAATCGGTGGCGGCTCTGAGCCGGTTGCAGCCTTCGCGGCTGCAATTACAGCGGTTGAAATCATCGCCATCACATCGTCTTTATTGACAAAACTCATTTCAGCATCAAGTTGCATGAATTCGTATTGACGATCAGCGCGCAAATCTTCGTCGCGCAGGCACTTAGCAATTTGGTAGTAGCGATCGATGCCAGCGACCATGAGTAATTGCTTCCATAATTGTGGCGACTGCGGCAAAGCATAAAACGAACCAGGCTCATTGCGAGAAGGAACCAAAAACTCTCTGGCACCCTCGGGCGTGCTCGGCATCAAAAGTGGCGTCTCAATTTCGGTGAAACCTTGCGACTCCATAGATTTGCGGATCGCCGAGTTTACTGATGCCCTCAAACGCAAATTCTTTTGCATTCGCTCTCGACGAATGTCTAAATAGCGATACTTGAGGCGAACATTTTCGTCGACATCGTCACCACGTTGATCAATCGGAAACGGTGGTGGTTCGGCGTTGTTAAGAATCTCAATCGTGCAATCAGCCAATTCAACTTTGCCCGTTGGGATATTTTCGTTAACCGTGCCCTCTGGGCGTGCCTGAACCGTGCCGGTAACTCTGAGCACCCATTCACTTCTGACATCGACTGAATTATCAACCACACATTGCACGATGCCACTGAAGTCGCGAAGGTCTAAGAAAGCAAGATGCTCACCGTGTTCTCTGCGTCGACCCACCCAGCCACACAAAGTCACCTTCTGGCCGATGTTTTCAGCACGCATGTCTCCGCACAAATGAGTTCTGAGTGCTGTGCTATTCATTTTTTGGTTCATTTTCTTTGTGCTTTCATTTGATGTCTAATGCTTTGCGAATTTCACCGAGCAAGTCTTTTCGAGCGATTGCGAACTGCTCGCCAGAGCCCATGGGCCGTAACATTATGCTCGATTTCTCGACTTCTTCGCTGCCAATTATTAGTGCAATTTTTGCACCACTTCTGTCGGCCGATTTCATTTGAGCCTTCATGCTTCGCAAGTCATAGGCGCGGTCTGCACGAAAACCGTTGCTTCGCAATAGATGACATAGTTCGTGCGCGTGACTACCGTCGACTGTGTCGACAACAAAGACATCGACCGCGGTTTGGGGCGCATCAAAAACTCGCTCGGCGTCGCATGCGAGAAGTGTTCGATCTAGGCCCAATGCGAAGCCAATGCCTGGTGTCGCCGGCCCGCCGAGTGCTTCAACAAGACCGTCGTAACGCCCACCACCACCGATCGCCGTGTGAGCGGCTTCGAGTGCCGTTGATGTGAACTCAAATGTCGTGCGACGGTAATAATCGAGGCCACGCACCAAACGATTATTTATTTCGTACTTAATATTCAATGCGTCTAACGCCTGTAAAACTGTTTCAAAGTGTTCGCGTGCCGCTGTGCTGATCAACTCACGAATTACGGGGGCCGCTTCGATCACTTTTTGATCTGGTTCACGCTTTGAATCAAGCACTCGCAATGGATTGCGTTCTAGAGTGGCGCGACTTTCTGCCGTAAGACTCTTTTCGTTTGCCCTTAGATATGTAGACAATTGTTGCGAATATTTCTCTCGGTCACCTTCGTCGCCCAGCGTGTTGATTGACAGCTTTACTTTTCTCAAGCCGAGATCTGCATAAAATTTTGCGGCCAAGGCGATAACTTCTGCATCAAGCAACGGGTCATTGGCGCCAAGAGCCTCGACACCAACTTGGTCAAATTGTCGATATCTGCCCTGCTGGGGTTTCTCGTAGCGAAAATTCGGACCTGAATACCAAACCTTCCAGGGCGTCGTCGGACGATGTTCAACAAAAGCTCGACAAACACTCGCTGTCTGCTCAGGCCGCAGAGCAACATGGCGACCACCCTTGTCGTGAAAGTCATACATTTCTTTCGTTACTACTTCTGTTGCTTCGCCAAGTCGCAAAAAGACATCTAAGTCTTCAAACATCGGTGGAATTATGTAGCTATAACCAGCCGCTTCGACCGCGCGCGCAAAAACCTCTTGAAATGCGCGCCAACGCGCAGAGTCAGGCGCCAATATGTCGCGTGTACCGGGCGAAGTCTTGAATTCAGGCACGCGTGAAGGCTAGACGCTTTGGCGACACAAGCGAATCATCATCTAGACGCCGACGGGTGTGCGATATCTTCAGCATCAAGCGAGACCGATGCGACCACAGGCAACACCCGATTCGCATCGTAAACACCATCGATGCGTTTTATCACCCTCAAAACTGACTGCAAATGACTGGGATCAGCGAATTCAAATTCAAAACGCATCCGCGCCACTCTGTCAGAGCCCGTATGCGTTGTGCATGCAACGATGTTCACATGCTCATCTGAAAGTGCATTGGCTACATCTCGCAACAGACGAGAGCGATCTAACGCTTTAACTTCAACTGCCGCAATAAACATTGTGCTTGACCCATCAGACGACCACTCAACATCGACTACTCGCG
>JANRBC010000158.1 GCA_030727685.1 Ilumatobacteraceae bacterium | reverse complement strand
AAAGACTGAACAATCTCGCATGCCACTGGTATCGGGTCAAGAGTTCTAAACGGCTCTGATGCGTGACCGCCTTTGCCTGTGATCTTGATCGACAGCACATCGCTTGATGCCATCAGTGGGCCGCTGCGAGTGCCGATCGTGCCAGCGGGCATCGACGCAGTTATGTGCAGGGCATAAGCCGCCGTGATTGGCGACTCGCTTCCGTCTTTGTTTTTTGCAACATCAAGCAAACCTTCTTCAAGCATGAATTTTGCGCCATGGTAACCCTCTTCGCCTGGCTGAAACATAAACAACACGCGACCAGGTATCTCGCTGCGACGGTCGCTGAGCAATTTCGCTGCGCTGACCAACATTGAAGTGTGCGTGTCGTGACCGCACGCGTGCATGCAGCCATCTGTTTGCGATGCAAAGTCAAGACCAGTATCTTCGGGCATTGGCAGTGCGTCCATGTCGCCACGCAACATCACTGTTGGTCCTGGCTTGTCGCCGGTCAACATTGCTGCGATGCCACTTGTTGTTTCGTGCAACTTGATGTCAAGCGGCAGGCCTTCAAGAGCAGTTAGAACTTGTTCGCGAGTTTTTGGCAATGTGTTGCCAATTTCAGGCCATTTGTGCAATTCACGGCGCAGCGCCACAGTCGTCTTCATCAGCCCGCCGACTTGATCTTTTAATCCGACGGCTGTGCCGTGTTTTTCTTGAGCCGCTGAAACTGGTTTATTTGATCCCGTTTTTGCCATGAGCCAAGCGTACGCTCGGAGGCGGTGCTTGAATAAACGCAATTCGACCTGACCGCCCGCAAATTGCTTGTGTAGATTGACAGACATATGTTGACCGTTGAATTCACAATCGAACCGTTCGTAGAAGGCGACCCAGGCCCGCACGTCACTGCTGCGGTTGCGGCAGTCGAAGCGCATGGCATCGCGGTTGATTTTGGTCCGTTCGGTTCGCTGTTCAGTGTCGACACCGAAACTTTGCCTATTGTGATCGCTGATCTGTTGCGTGTGGCTTATGGCAACGGTGCAACGTTTGTAAATGTTTCTGTTTCGCGATTCGACTCATGAAAGCCACTCGCCAAGATTCGATCATCAAAGCCATCGAACCATTAATTGCCGCAATCGGCGCGACGTTTGTCGAGGCTGAGGCTGTTAAACCGAGCGATGTACCAATCGAAATTGACGGCGAAGTTGTTGTCGGGGTTCGTTTACCGGCGCTTCATGGCGCACTCGAGCGGATGATCGATTCGGTCGAACGCGAACTCGGCGCAAAACTTCCAGACTTGTCACGCACGGCCAAACAACGCGCTATTCGTTTGCTCGATGAACGCGGTGCGTTCACTTTGCGCCGCGCTGTTGAAGATGTCGCCGACTCAATGGGTGTCTCGCGCATCACCGTCTATAACTATCTCAATTCACTTCACCGCTAAATCTTTTAGAACTTTTTAGAGTTTGCGAAGGTGAACTGCGTCGACTTTGTGGTCGGCGCCTTTGTGTAGAACCAAAGATGCTCGAGCTCGGGTCGGCTCAATGTTTTCTTTCAGGTTTTTGCCGTTAATGCTGGTCCAAATCTCATGGGCCAAAGCGAGGGCTTGTTCTTCGGTGAAATCAGCAAAGTGTTTAAAGAAACTATCTGGGTCTTGAAAAATCGTCTTGCGTAAAGTTTGAAACCGCTCGGTAAACCAAGCCTCGATGTCTTCTTCGCGAGCATCAATATAAATCGAAAAATCAAAATAGTCAGAAACGAAATCTGTAGTCGCGCTGCCCACTTGAAGCACGTTTAATCCCTCGACAATCAAAATGTCGGGTTGGTGCACGATCTCTTCTTTGTCAGGCAGAACATCGTAAATCACATGGCTATACACGGGTGCAGCAACTTCGGGCGTTCCTGCTTTGACGTCACGCACAAATTGCAGCAAGCGCTTGGTGTCGTAACTCTCCGGAAACCCCTTGCGATTCGTCAACCCACGTTCTTCAAGCACGGCATTCGGATACAAAAACCCGTCCGTTGTTATAAGTTCAACCCGCGGATGCTCTGGCCAGCGCATCAAAAGTGCCTGCAGAATTCGCGCTGAGGTGCTTTTGCCGACCGCAACGCTGCCGGCAATGCCAATCACATAGGGCATCTTCGGCGCCATCGTGCCAAGAAACGTCGCCGACACGCGATGCAAGTTCTGCGTCGCCGCAACATATAAATTCAGCAATCTAGTGAGTGGCAGATAAACCGTTGCCACTTCTTCAAGATCAATGCGATCGTTGATGCCGCGCATCGCTTCGAGTTCTT
>JANRBC010000157.1 GCA_030727685.1 Ilumatobacteraceae bacterium | reverse complement strand
CACATTTGGCAGATCTAGTTGAATCTCGCGACCCGACGGTGAGCGAAGTGCAACTTCGTCGCAGATTTGATAATTCGCAACTGTGCTCGGGTCAAAGCCGAGCATCTCAAGAATTCGCAGCGCTCCAGTTGTCAGACCATCACCGCAACATTTGTCGCGCGGAAAAGTGGCTTTGTCGATTATCAAGACATCTTTGCCACTGGCAACGAGGGTGAGTGCCGCCGCAACGCCTGCCGGACCTGCGCCGACTATTAATACGTCGCAGTGGCTTGTTGCTTTTTGTTGCGAAATAGCATTGACCACGAGCCTCAGGCTAGAGTTCTCGGCGATGAGTCGCTTATGTGAAGGTCGAGTAGTAATTGTCACTGGTTCAGGCCGCGGAATTGGTCGCGAGCATGCTTTAAGCCTCGCCAAGCACGGGGCATTCGTTGTCGTCAACGATCTCGGCGCAGGCGTCGATGGCAAAGGTGGCGACGAATCACCAGCACAACAAGTTGTCAATGAAATTGAAGCGATGGGCGGCAAAGCAATTGCCAATGGCGACGATATTTCATCATGGGATGGTGCTGAGCGCTTGATCAAGACCGCCGTAGAAACCTTTGGCGATTTGCATGCTGTGGTCAACAACGCCGGCATTTTGCGTGACCGAATGTTGGCCAATATGAGCGAAGAAGAATGGGACGCCGTAATCAAAGTGCACCTCAAAGGCACTTTTGCGCCATCGCGACACGCGGCGGCTTATTGGCGAGACCAAAGCAAAGCGGGCAAGCCAGTTGACGGTCGAATCATCAACACATCTTCTGTATCTGGCATTTATGGCAACGTGGGTCAAACAAATTATGGTGCGGCAAAGGCCGGCATTGCTGCGTTCACAACAATTGCATCACTTGAACTTGCGCGATACGGCGTAACTGTGAATGCGGTCGCGCCAGTTGCGTTGACGCGAATGACAGAAAATCTTGGACCTGCACCAGAGACAGAAGCTGAGCGTGAACAACGCTCGCCAAAGTGGATTGCGCCAATCGTGACTTGGTTGGCTTCAACTGAATCGGCTGGCATTACTGGGCGAGTGTTTGAAGCCAGTGGTGATGTTTTGGCAATCGCTGAAGGTTGGCACCGTGGGCCGACACATAATCCAGTTGATGACCCAACAAAACTTGGGCCAGTTGTTGAAGAGATGATGTCTAAGGCTCGGTTGAATGCGGGCATGGACGGCCGTGACGGCACTTGGCCGCAGCCGCAAAAGAAATAATTTAAAAAAGTTTTAAATCGTCAGTTTTTTTGCCGCGAAGTTCGTCGTAGTCAACTTCGCACCAACCGATATCTCGACTTTCGGCAAGCACGCGTGCTTGCGGCTTGATTGATTGGGCGACAAATATGCCGCGAATTTTGCCGAGCGCCGAGTCGGCGTGCAGGCACTCGATATAACGCGTGAGTTGTTCGACCCCGTCGATCTCACCACGACGCTTAATCTCAATAGCCACGGTCTGACCCGCAGCATCGCGACACAGTAAATCAACTGGCCCAACTGCGGTCGGATATTCGCGGCGAATCAGAGTCAAACCAGGTTCGATTGTTTCGGGCATTGCAGCAAGCAAAACCTGCAAGTCGGCTTCAACACCATCTTTGGTCAGACCAGGGTCTTGGCCAAGTGCATGTGAAACATCAGAGAAAACTTGATGCAGTTGAATCGTCAGAGTTTCACCTTTCGGATTGCGAACAATCAAGCGGTCTGCGAGTTCTTCGAATGTGTTCGGCGCGTTCATCCAATTGAGTGGTTTGTAGGCACCACCGTCAGCGTGAATCGCCACGCAACCGTCGGCTTTAATCATTATTAGTCGCGTCGCCTCGGGCAATGAAGCTGCGAGTCGACCTTCATATGTGACACTGCAAGATGCGATGACGACACGCATAGCGAGAATCTATATTTTGTGACCGAGTGCGACGAGAACAGGCTCGGCGAGTTCGGGTCGACAGATGATCAAATCAGGAAGCCAAGTGTCTTCGTCGTTATATATAAGAGGTGAACCGTCAACGCGGCTTGTGTGCAAGCCAGCGGCGCGAGCGACTGCGACAGGTGCTGCAGAGTCCCATTGGTGTTGGCCACCGGTGTGAAGATAAATGTCGCATTCGCCGAGCACAACTGACATTGCCTTCGCGCCAGCAGAGCCGAGTCGCATTGCGTCGCAGTTCAAAGCCTCGGCGACGATGACTGCTTCGCGTGGTGTTCGCGTGCGCGAAACGACTAGTCGTGGCGGACCATCGTGTTTTTTTGGTGGCGCCGGTGGCGGGTTTGTGCTCA
>JANRBC010000156.1 GCA_030727685.1 Ilumatobacteraceae bacterium | reverse complement strand
GCAATCGCAGCATCAACTGCATTGCCGTTTTGTTCGAGAATGCGTACGCCCGCTTTGGTCGCTAACGCATCTGCGCTCGAGATCATCTCAACACCTTAAATGGTGGCGCGTGTTGGCACGCGTGAATAGAAGGTGGTGGTGCTTTTAAAGTGTCCGACGAGGTCGGACTTTATTTAGCGCTTCTTTTTTGCTGCTGGCTTGGCAGGAGCAACAGGCTTGCGCACTGTCACGATTTTTGGTGGCTTAGCAACACCGAGTGCGATGTCTTTGAAGCCCTTGAGTGCGGTGATCTTGGCAACAGTCTTTGCCTTCACTTGCACTTGCTCACCAGTTGCCGGGTTACGAGCCATGCGGGCTGGTCGGTACTTCTTCGCGAATTTCGCGAAACCCGAAATGTTGACGACGTCACCCTTGGCAACTGCGGCCAAGATTACGTCAATTGTGCCTTCGACGACAGCAGTTGCTGTCTTCTTGTCGACGTCGGCGTGGATAGCTACTGCTTGGATGAGGTCACGTTTTTTCATATGTCTCAAAGGTATTAGATGGTCAAGTGATTTTGGTGGATTACCCGAAACGCCCTAATTGACGCCGAGAAATGGATCAAAAAACGGCTAAAACTGTCTAAATCAACGCAAATAGCGCCATTTTGGGCTATTTGTTTGAGGCGTCGAAGATGCTCTGAATCGCTGCGTCGAGAGCACCGTTGAACTGCGATTCGGTTTGTTTGGCCGACAAACCTTCGGTGAGGGCACGCGAAAAACTGGCGATCACGCCGGGGTTTTTGGCCAGTTGTTTGTTGGCTTCTTCGCGGCTGTAGCCACCTGAAAGCGCAACAACTCGAATTACTCGCGGATGTTTGACGAGTTCACCAAAAAAACCAGTTTCATTTGGCAACGTGAGTTTGAGCATCACGTTTTGATCGCCGTTGAGAGAATTTAACTGACCGAGAATTTCGGCTTTCAGAATTACTTCAGCGGCGCTCTTTTCTGGGCTCTTGATGTCGACTTCTGGCTCGATAATTGGCACAAGACCTGCATCGACTATTTCTTTGCCGATTTCAAATTGTTGTTTGACAACATCGCTGATGCCGGTTTTGTTGGCGAGTTTGATCACCGAGCGCATTTTTGTGCCGAATACACCGTGAGATTTTGCGCTTTCAAGTCGTGTGCTCAATTCTGGGATTGGTTTCATTATTTGGGCGTCGTTGGCGTCGTCAGCCAAACCGTTGTCAACTTTTAAGAATGGCAAAATTTGTTTGTTTTGCCAAAGAAACTCGGCGGTTCCTTTGCCGTCAATTTTGCGGTTCATCGTCATTTCAAAAAGAATCGCACCCAAGATTCGCTCACTGGTGAAAACTGGGCTGCTGATAATGCGCGACCGCATCGCGTGAATCAGATCAAACATTTCAGCGTCGTTTTTATATTCTGATTCTTCAACGCCATAAAGTTTCAGGGCCTTTGGCGTGCTGCCACCACTCTGATCCAGTGCGGCGATAAAGCCTTTGCCAGATTTGGCTTTTTGTAGTTGTTCAGCGTTTACTTTTGTGGCCATGGTGCGTGTCCTTTTTGCGTTTGACGCGATGCGTCAAATAATAACGCAGTTTACGCAGGCTCTATAAATACGGGTTGACCAACACTCGACCGCGCATTTTGCCAGCCAAAATTTTGTCGAGTTGTGCGCTCAAGTCGTCTAAACCGATTATCTCGACATTCTGTGTTTCGAGCCAAGTCGGTTTCAGGTCGGTGGCGATGCGTTGCCACATTGCCTTGCGCGGTTCAATCGGCGTTTGCACACTGTCGATGCCGAGCAGGTTGACGCCACGCAAAATGAATGGCATCACAGTTGTTGAAATGCCTGTGCCACCGGTGAGCCCACTTGCAGCGACGCTGCATCCATATTTGAGCGTGCGAAAAATGTAGGCGAGTGTCGCGCCACCAACACAGTCGACTGCACCTGCCCAGCGTTCGCGCTCGAGCGGCTTTGGTGACTCGGCCGAAGTTTCGGCGCGATCGATGATTTCGCTGGCACCGATTTGTTTGAGCCACTCGGCAGTTTCTGGTTTGCCGGTGCTTGCGACAACTTCGTAGCCACGCATCGCGAGCATGCCGACTGCAACCGAGCCGACACCGCCAGTTGCGCCAGTGACGAGAACTGGGCCTGTGCCTGGTTTGAGTCCGGCTTTTTCGAGTGCGTCAACCGAAAGTGCGGCCGTGTAACCCGCGGTGCCGATCATCATTGCGGTGCGTGAGTCAAGACCGGTTGGCATCGGCACAAGCCATGAAGATTGCATGCGTGCGTATTGCGAAAA
>JANRBC010000155.1 GCA_030727685.1 Ilumatobacteraceae bacterium | reverse complement strand
CAATTCCGTGCGAGGCAGGCGATAAACCTTTAGCCTGAAGGCATGTCAAATCGCACACTTGTATTGTTGAAGCCGGACGCCGTCGAACGAAACTTAGTTGGTCAAATTCTCAGTCGATTCGAGGCGAAAGGCCTGAAAATCGGCGCCATGGAGTTACGCAAACTTGATGCTGCGACGCTTGGTCGTCACTACGAAGAACACCAGGGCAAGGGTTTTTATGCCGAACTCGTTGCTTTCATGTCGCGTGGCCCAGTTGTCGCGTTGGCTTTAGAAGGTCCAGAAGATACATGGGAGATCGTGCGAGCGATGATGGGGGCCACGAACCCTCGCTCGGCGGCACCAGGCACTATTCGTGGCGACCTCGGAACGATTTTTACTGAAAACTTGGTACACGGCAGTGACTCTGCGGCATCGGCAAGTCGCGAACTTGAGATTTTCTTTCCAGGTCTCGCGAAGAAGAATTCGTAAAAATGCCGGGAGGTAATCCTCTCTCAATGGGTCGCGATGTCGCGGTCGATCTGGGCACGGCGAACACACTCGTTTATGTGAAAGGTCAAGGCCTCGTATTGAACGAGCCGTCGATGGTTGCTGTCGACACGCGAAGTGGGCAAGTTGTTGCAGTTGGTCACGAGGCAAAACGAATGTGGGGGCGCGCACCAAGAAACATTCGCCTCGTTCGTCCGTTGAAAGATGGTGTCATCGCCGACTTTGACGTTTGCGAACAAATGTTGAAGCAATTTCTGCAGAGAGTTTCAACGAGTCGTTGGAGCAAGCCGCGAGTGATTGTTGCAGTTCCGTCAGAAGTGACTGGTGTCGAGCGCCGAGCAGTGCAAGATGCTGCAGAGTTCGCTGGGGCACGGCGCCCCGTTTACATCATCGAAGAAGCAATGGCAGCTGCAATTGGTGCTGGTTTGCCCGTGCACGAGCCGAGTGCGAACTTGATTGTCGATATTGGTGGTGGCACCACAGAAGTTGCCGTCATCTCGTTGGGTGGCATAGTCACGGCGAACTCTGTGCGAGTAGGTGGCGACGAACTAAACGAAGTGATCATTGCGATGTTCAAGCGCGATTTTGATCTTGACATTGGTGTTAACACGGCAGAAGAAGTGAAAATTCAACTTGGCTCGGCTTGGCCACTTCAGAACGAGGTTGTTGGCGATGTTGGTGGTCGAGACACAAAAACTGGCTTGCCGCGTACTCAAGAAGTAACAACTCAGCAAGTTCGAGAGGCATTAGACGAAGCGGTGATGAAGATTGTCGATGCAATCAAGAGAACTCTCGAGCGAACACCACCCGAACTTGCGGCTGATGTGATTAGTCATGGTTTGGTTCTGGCAGGTGGCGGTGCACTGTTGGCTGGTCTGGCTGAACGCATTACTCACGAAACTGGCATACAGGCTTTCATCGCCCCTGAGCCTTTGCTTGCTGTTGTGTTGGGTGCAGGTATGACCCTCGAAAATCTTGAAGCAATTAAGGGATTAACGATTCAAAGCGAATTTTCATAGAAACGAATTTTTAAAAAGTGGCAGTCGCTCAATTAACCCGAAGACGAGCAATTATCTTGCTGGTTCTTACGTCGATTATTTTGATCACTCTTGACCTTCAAAATTCGTCAGCGATTTCGGGTCTGAGAAATATTTTTAGTACGGTTTTTCGTCCGGTTGAAAGCACTGCGCGTGTTATCACGAGGCCGATCAGCAATGGTTGGCATGGCATTTTTGACTACAACGATGTTTTAGACGAGAACGATCGTCTACGAGAGAGAATTGCCCAACAAGAAGGGGCGACTATTGCCGCGGCCGCATCGGTTCGACTTGCTCAAGAACTATTGGCTCTTAACGGACTGCCAACCCTCGCAGGCATTAATGCAGTTACTGCTCAAGTGATTGGCGATTCGCCAACAAATTTTTCGCAAACTATTGAAATTAATCAAGGGAACGAGAGTGGCATTCGCGTTGGCATGCCGGTGCTGAACGCAGCCGGATTAATCGGCAAAATCACCAAGGTGTTTAGCGATCGCTCTGTTGTGATGTTGATAACCGATCCAGATTTTGCACTATCGGTTAAGGTCGTTAACTCTCCGCGACAGACAACTACCACCACAATCGCTAAGAGCAATGCGGCCGTGCCATCTCCGGTTGTGCCTGTTGAACCAGATGCAAGCCTTGATACTGAAACTTCATCTACGACTACGACTACAACAACGACAACGATTGCCGGGTTTACTCCGTCAGTTACAACGTTGCCAGCCGTGCCGTCTGGGGTTTCGTCGATAACCGTGCCGCTCGCCAGCGATCTTGCCGTTCGCGAAACAGGTGTAATTGAAGGGCGAGGACCGTCGCGTCAGCCGACCGTCCGATTCATCAGCAATGCCGTTCGATTTGGCGATATTCAAGTCGGCGTGCCAATTGTGACCGCTGGTGGCTCGCGCAGTTTGTCACCGCCCGATATTTTGATTGGCAAAGTCGCTCGCGTTGTTGAACGTCTCGGCTCTGCCGGACCAGTGCTAGAGATCGAACCGGTTGCCGACTTGACGAATCTTTCATTCTTGCGGGTCTTGCTTTATCAGCCGATTACCGAAAAGGCGACACCGTGATTCGTTTTTTAACAATCATGTCAAGTCGGTGGACGCGACTTGTTCTCGTGCTTCTAATTGTCATTTCGCTTCAGACAACTTTGTTTGCCGAAATGCGCCCGTTCGGTGTAGCCGCGCAACTGGTTCTACTTTTCGTTGTTGTCTCTGGCTCAATAAACGGGTCAACAATTGGTGCGCTCACAGGTTTGATTGCTGGCTTAATGTATGACTTTGTTTTGCCTACGCCAGTAGGTCTGACATCTTTGGCACTCGGTCTTGCTGGTGCAACCGCCGGACTATTGGTCTATTTCTTCCGTGAGCCGACTTGGTGGATGCGGCTCATCACAATTGGTGTGGTCTCGCTGCTCGGAGAAGTTTATTATCCGCTTGCACAAACAGTTGTCGGCTTAGATGGCTGGTTGCAGTTCAGGATAATTAAAGTTGCAATTGTTGTAGCAGTATGCAATCTGGTTCTGTCGCCAATAGCAATTTTTGTTTGCCGTTGGACCTTGACTGAAAGAAAGTTGTCAGTTTGATGTCAACGCAGAGGCCAGAGAGTGCACCAAAACGATTGGTCGCCCTTGGTGTCGTTGCGATTGTTTTGTTTGGCGCACTTTCAACGCGGATGTGGTTCTTGCAGGCTGTCGGCTCGCGCAGTGTCGAAGAAGTGATCGTCAAAGTTCGCACACGTACAATCAAACTTTTGCCTGAACGCGGCAGAATATTTGACGCGGCTGGTCGTGTAATGGCAGACAATAAGCGAACACTTGTTGTGACGATCGATCGCGATGTCGTGCGCAAACCCGCTGAACGACTTGCACTTGCACAGCGCCTATCAGGCCCGCTTAATGTGCCGATTGAAGCCTTGCTCGTGCGCATGCAAGACGAGCGCTACGGACCGTTCGAGTCAATACCTCTACGTGAAGATGTTTCTGAAGACACTGCTCTCTTTTTGATGGAACGTGTAGAGGACTACCCGGGCATTTTCGTGCGAGAAGAGTGGCGCAGAAATTATCCGTATGGCGCTCTCGGCGGCCATGTGATGGGCTATCTAGGCGCAATTTTGAAAGGCAATCTGGCATATTACAAATCAATTGGCTACGACCCGAATGAACGAGTCGGTCAATACGGGGTAGAAGAGTCTTACGAGACCGCATTACGAGGTACGCCTGGATATGTGCGTTATGAAGTAGACGCGGTTGGCAACGTATTGCGCTTGATCGAGCGAGTTGAGCCGATAGCGGGCAATGATTTACAACTTTCGATTGATCTAAAAGTGCAACAGTTCGCAGAGCAGTCGCTTGAAACACAGTTGCTTGTGCGTCGTCGCGTCGAGGCTGGACAAGTGAGCTTGCCTGATGGCACGCTCGACCCGCAATATCCAGAAATCAACTATTACAAAGCCCCGGCTGGGTCGGTGGTCGTGATGAATCACAACTCGGGTCGCGTTGTAGCGATGGCAAGTTATCCACGCTTTGATGTTCGTTGGTTTGGTGGCGGACTGCCGAAAGATAAGTTCACGCAATTGTTTCCACAAACTGATGACCCCGACCTTTCGATTCTGGTTAATCGTGCGATCACAGGTCGTTATAACGTTGGTTCCTCGTTTAAGCCGTTGGTCGCGTATGCCGCGTTGAATACGGGTCAATTGCCGGGTGGCGCAAAATATAAATTTGATGATCGGGGTACCTACAAATTGCAAAGCATCCCAGACGATCGTTGTCAGCAGGGTGTTAAGTGCGTTTTCAGAAACTCAATCTGTCGATCGACTGGCGCCCCGTGTCGTTATGGCCAGGTGAATGTCGAATCTGCTCTCGCAGTATCTAGCGATACATTTTTTTACAAAATTGGCGAACAAATCTTGACTGAACGTGGGTTCGCGCCCATTCTTGAAAACGAAGTCAGAACTTTTGGTCTCGGCTCGCCAACTAACATCGATTTGCCGTATGAATTTGCGGGCACAATTCCGAGCAAAGAGTTAAAGAAGAGACTTGCCGATATCGGCGCAATCTCGCAAGAATCTGGTAGTGCGTATTACGTCGGCGACCAAGTTTTGTTTTCAATTGGGCAAGGTTTGTTGTCAGTCACGCCATTGCAGATGACCCAGGCTTATGCGACAATCGCAAACGGCGGTCGAGTTTATGAGCCTCGCGTTGGTGTTGCTTTACTTGCACCTGGCACTCTTGACTCGCGTCCGGGTTTCGTAGATTTTGGTACAACCGAAGTTGTTAAGCGCCTTGTCTCAATTAAACCGACACGGCGCATCGCAATGCCAACTGAAACGCGTGAGCCGATAGTCAAAGGCATGGCACGCGTAATCACCGGCCCGGGTGTCACTTTTGATTACTACCACAAGACGACGGGCGAGAATATATTTCGTGGCTATGACTACGAGAAGTTGCCAATTGCAGGCAAGACAGGCACAGCACAAGGATTCAATAACTTGCCGTGGAACGACTCTTCGGCGTTTGGTGCATTTAGTTTGGATAGTTCTCAGCCTTATACGGTTTACGCCTATCTCGAAAAAGCCGGCTACGGCTCGCAGGCTGCAGCGCCAGTTGTTAAGTGCATCTTTACTGCGTTAGCGGGCAATTATCGCTACGACGAAGTTTTGCCAGCAGACCCACTCGACAAGGCAAGTTTTGAAGTCGCCCCGCCAACTTCATTACGCAACCCACTTTGTCTTGTCGGGGGCGTCTCGGATACTCGAGAGTAGACGAGCAAAGATGCCACGTTTTCTGCCAAAAGTCTCATTGCCAAAATGGATGGGCACAAGTTACGACCTTGTTTCAGTTTGGCGCAACGTTGATGTCGTGTTGTTGATTGCTGTGTCGTTGCAAAGTGTGATTGGTGCATTCACTGTCTATTCAGCAACACGTCAACGCATGATCAATCAAGGTTTTGACCAATATTTTTATGCTCAGCGCCAAGTTGCATTTTTGATTGTTGCCGCAGTTGCGACTGCGGTCATCATGGCAATCGGACACGACTGGATTCGAGAGCGTGCAGTCTTTTGGTATATCGCATCAAGTCTGCTGCTGGTTCTGGTTTTGGTTTACGGCGCAGTAACACGCGGCGCGAGACTGGCATTTGACCTCGGTCCGATCTCGGTGCAACCAGCCGAATTGATGAAAGTTGTGGTTCTAATTTTGATTGCGGCATACACGGCCGATGCCGCCTACGACAAAATTGATTATCACCAGTTTTCAGTTTCGCTGTTTATTCTCGGCTTTCCGGTTTTTTTAATTTTGCTGCAGCCAGACTTGGGCTCTGCCACAGTTTTGGTCGCTGGTGTCGCTGGTGTTTTGCTGATGGCGGGCGCAAAGCGCAGATATATCGCGATGATTACAGGTCTGACAATTGTTTCTGCGGCGGCTGTGACCGTCGCTGGCGTAGTTGACCGCTATCAATTGCGTCGCTTTGATGCATTTTTGAATCAAGACTCAAACGAAAAAGACTTACAACAAATCGTTTTGCAGGTGCGATTTGCTAAGCGAGCGGTTTCGAGTGGCGGTTTTTTCGGCAAAGGTTTCTTGCAAGGTCCACTCACGAATGGTGCATTCATCCCTGTTCAATTTTCTGATTTTCCTTTCTCAGCGATCGGTGAGCAATTCGGGATGATTGGTGGGTTTGTTGTTTTGGGTCTCTTCGCAATTATTTTGTGGCGACTCTGGGTCATCTCACGATTGGCTCGCTCACGTTTTGATCAACTTCTGATTGCGGGTGTGTTCTCATTGTTTTTGTTTCAGATTTTTCAAAACATCGGGATGACACTTGGTTTGACCCCTGTCAGCGGACTGCCGTTGCCATTCATTTCGTATGGTGGTTCGCACCTAGTTTCAAGTGCGTTAATGATCGGGCTAGCCCAGAGCATCTATATGCGTCGTCTCCGTTAGGAGAGTCCGTCGTTAGTGCCGCTTGACGGGATAGCCTGAAAGCACGGAGCGCAAGCTCCACACATTCGATTTTCGCGAAGTCGGTGCGCTCAGTCTCCTGAGTTAGTGCTTAACCGCGATTGACGAGCCAGTGTTTGTCGGTTCGTTTTAAAGGTTTAGAAGGATTAGTTAATGAGTTCCCCAGAGTTGCCAGAGCATCCAAGAGAAGGTCGTTTAGTCTCACCACAAGCAGCCGACGCTGCGCTTGTGCGCAAACCTCAAATTGGTGACACGCGTCCAGCGCCGATTGTCGCGCCTTCTCAGACCACCGACTCTGAAAATTCAGGCGAATCTTCGGCCGGTAAAAGCGGGGGTGATTCGAAGCGTTCTGAAAAATCGAGTCGTGGTGAAAAGTCTGGCCGTAGCGGTAGAAATCGTCGTGGCGGTCGAAATCGTCGTCGTCGCAGCGATCGCACGGGCGATCGTGACTCGTCACGGTCATCAAGATCAAACGTCGTTGAAACCGATGCCGAACTAATTGAGCGCCGTAGAGGCAAAGAGCGCAATGGACGACCTCTCGGTCGCTACATGATGTGTGTTCAAGTTCGCAAAGACTTTACGCAGGTGGCGATGCTCGAGGGTCGAAGCCTCATTGAGCACTATGTAAGTCGCCCCGCAGATGATGCCGATCAAATTCACGGCAATATTTATTTGGGTCGCGTGCAGAACGTGCTTCCAGGTATGGAAGCCGCGTTCGTTGACATCGGTACGCCAAAGAATGCCGTTTTGTATCGCGGCGATGTTCAATTCGACAAAGAAGATGTTGTCGAACAAGGCCCTGAGCCACGCATCGAACATGTTTTGCAATCTCGCCAGTTGATTTTGTGTCAGGTCACCAAAAATCCGATAGGTGCAAAAGGCGGTCGCCTTACTCAAGAAGTTTCGTTGCCAGGTCGATTTGTGGTTTTGATACCTGACTCGCGAACATATGGCATTTCAAAACGGCTGCCAGAAGACGAGCGTCGTCGATTGCGCACAATTCTTGATCGTGTGAAGCCAGAAGAGCACGGCATCATCGTGCGAACTGCGGCTGAAAACGCAACTGAGCATGAACTACAAACAGACATGTCACGTCTGCTCGAACTCTGGGAAGATATCAAAGAGCGATCTAAGAAGGCGAGTGGTCCGACGTTGTTGTACCGCGAGCCTTCATTGGCTGTGCGGGTTATCCGTGAAGAATTCAGCAGCGATTATCGCGGCATCATTCTTGATGATCGCGATTTGTTCGAAGAAGTGCGCCAATACATTGGAGATTTCAATCCAGAGTTTTTAGACCGTGTTGAGTTTCACGACACAGCGGCTGAGGGGCTCTCGCTGTTCGAAAAGCAGCATGTGCATGAGCAGATTCACAAGGCACTTGACATCAAAGTTTGGTTGCCTTCAGGTGGTTCGCTTGTAATCGAGCACACCGAAGCGCTTACTGTGATTGACGTAAACACTGGCAAGAACATCGGTAAGACCAACCTCGAAGAGACAGTTTTCAGCAACAACCTTGAGGCAGCCGACGAAATCGCGCGCCAGTTGCGCCTGCGCGACATCGGTGGCATCATCGTCATCGACTTCATCGATATGGATGTGCGCGAGAACCGACGTAAGGTGCTCGAACGCTTTAAAGATGCGTTGTCGCGTGACAAGACCCGAACTCAGGTGTTTGAGATTTCAGAACTCGGTCTTGTCGAGATGACTCGAAAGCGAATTGGCGAAGGTTTGCTGACAAATTTTGCAGACACTTGCCTGACTTGCGAGGGTCGCGGAATCATGGTCGATCACTCGATGCTCGACTGATTTTCGGTATTTTTCGGTGATTTTCGGCAATTCACACAGATAGGATCTGAGTTCAATATGTACGCAATTATTGCTTCTGGTGGAAAACAAGAAAAAGTGGCTAAAGGCCAACAAGTTCAGGTCGAACTGTTGGGCGTCGCAACTGGCTCTGAAGTTTCATTCACCCCAGTAATGCTCGTCGACGGCGAGAATGTTCTCGCAACGCCGGCTCAACTGGCAAAGGCCTCTGTCAAAGGCAAAGTTTTGGGCGAAGTCGCTGACAAAAAAATTGATGGCTTCATGTACAAGCGCCGTACGAACCAGCGACGCCGTTTCGGTCATCGCCAGCGCTATAGCCTCGTTGAGATTACTTCGATTGCGAAAGGCTGATTCATGTCAAAAACCAAAGGTGGCGGTTCTACAAGAAACGGCAGAGATTCAAATGCTCAGCGCCTTGGCGTAAAAGTGTTTGACGGCACTCTGATCAACGCCGGCACAATCTTGATTCGTCAGCGTGGCACAAAAGTGCACCCTGGCAAAAATGTTGGCAAGGGCAGCGACGACACATTGTTCGCACTTATCAACGGCAACGTAAAGTTCGCCGAGCGTCGTGGCCGCAAGGTTGTCGACGTCAATCCTGCATCTAACTAGACAGTTTTTGCTGTTTTGCGAGCGAGGCTCGCAGTTAGCGATTAACTAATTTTCAGTTAGTGCTGTACGTAGCATCGCGATGAACTTTTCGCGGTCGACGCGCAAAACAACTCGACAGTTATTGCGGTTATTGATGATGTCGAGGTGATCAACGAGTGTTTGACCGCGAGTGTCGCCAAAACCGAGATTTACCCTGACATGTTTTTGGACCTCTGAACTAACTATCTTTGGGTCTAGCGCAACTGCCATTGCAATTGGGTCGGGTAAATCAAAGCCATCAAGTTTTGTTTCAGTGCGACAAAATTCGCGCACCTGACGTTGAATTTTCATTGCGAAATCGCCAAGATTGCTGAGCTTGCCTAGTTCGTCGGCGAGTGTGTCAGAGACGACCGCGTCGGCAACTGAGACGTCCCAGCCGACCATCTCGAGAGGCAAGTCAGAGTCAAACACAATGCGAGCCGCCTCGGGGTCAGCCCATACGTTGAATTCTGAGGCCACCGTCACATTGCCTGGCAATGCGCCTGTGCCGCCCATGATCACACAGCGTCGAACCCACTTCGCAAATTGCGGCTCAATCGAAAGCGCAAGGGCGATGTTCGTTAGTGGCCCCAACGTGACGAGATCGATTTCGTTTGGCGCTGCACGAAACGCGGCGATCATCTTGCCAATTGCGTGAGTTGAATTCGGCTTTCGGCCCTCGAGTTTTAAACCGATATCGCCCATGCCATCAGTGCCGTGAACGTTTTGTGCCGAAGAAAAACTTCGCACGAGTGGTTGGTGTGCGCCAACATGTACGGGTGTCTTTGCGCCACACATTTCGAGTGTGTACAAAGCAGCCTGAACTCCTAATTCGATGGGCACATTGCCCGCAACAATCGAAATGCCAAGTACTTCAGTTGTCTTGCTCTTCAGAGCCAAAATCAAAGCCACTGCATCGTCCGACGCCGTGTCAGTATCAATCCACATTTTTTGCATCATCTGTAGATTTTCATTTCTCGGTGCCGATGCCCTGGGGAAGTTGTGATTCGGGCCAGTTGAGAAGCGACATTGCTTGGCGGCAAGCAAATCGGTCGGTCATGCCACCGACATAAGTGACGGCAAGTTTGATCGCTTCAGCGCTATTCGGGTCAAAGAGGTCGCGCTCACCGGGGCTATGCATGAGTTTTGGATTAGCGACATAGTGTTCGACGAGCGCGCGCAGCAGCACTATTACCGACTCGGCTTGGGCTCGCGACTCGCGCCGCATATAAATGTTGTCGTAATTGAACTTGCGAAACGCTGCCAACGCATCAGCGCATTGACTCGTCATTGCGACGCGACCAGTAGCTGCGGTTGCATTAATCATCGCGCTAATGAAAGCGCGAAGTTGGTCGTCGCGTCGTGTGCCACAAACTGTGCGAACAAGTTCGGGTAGTTGCTCGGGCGTGACGACACCAGCGGCAACAGCATCTTCGAAATCGTGACAGACATAAGCGATGCGATCTGCCCAAGAGACGATTTCGCCTTCTGGGGTTTTGGGCGCAGGTCTCGACCACGAATGGTTGCGAATGCCATCGAGAGTTTCAACACACAAGTTGAGTGGCACGAGCGTGACGTCGGCGCCCCAAACTGCATGGTCGTAACCGCCATCGACGTATGGCGACAGCGCGTCTTCGCTGGCATGACCACCAGGGCCGTGACCACAATCGTGACCTAAAGCAATTGCTTCGGTGAGTGCGACATTGACACCAATTGCCCGCGCCACTGAGGTGGCAACCTGCGCGACTTCGAGAGCGTGAGTCAAACGCGTTCGTTGGTGATCTTGCGGAAAGACAAACACTTGCGTCTTGCCGGCCAGCCGACGAAACGACGACGCATGCAAGATGCGGTCGCGATCGCGCTCAAAACAAGTGCGAAATTTGTCGGGCTCTTCTTCGGTCGCACGGTTGCCAGCGCCAAAACTTCGTGTTGCGAGAACCGTCAAGTTTTGATCTTCGAGTTCTTCGCGCTTTCGTCTGTCAACCAAATCGCGCGAGCCCGAGCCGGCCCACGAGTCAGAGTGGGCGAGGCGAATTTCAACATCGGCATTGACGCTGTGACCGTGCATCGTTTCGGCCCACGCTTTGGCGCGTGATGAATTTGCGTTTTTATCCTCAATAACCATTGACACAACCATAGGCAACGGGTGAGCCCAGATTGACGCTTGTAGCCTTGAATAGCCTGCTTTCGCTACGAGTAGCCACGCAGACCCCGAGGAGACCCATGAGTGTGTTTGTTGACGAAGCCCAATTAAATGTTCGCGGAGGCGACGGGGGTAGTGGCTGCGTCAGTTTTCGTCGTGAAGGGCCTGTCGTGCACGGTGGTCCGAACGGTGGCGACGGCGGTAACGGTGGCTCGGTGTGGCTTGAGGCTGATCGCAATGTCGCGAGTTTGTTGGCGTTTCGCGACCACCCACACCGTCGCGCACAAGACGGTGTTTCAGGGATGGGAAAAGACTTGCATGGTCGACGTGGCGAAGAACTTGTCGTCAAAGTTCCTGAAGGTACGGTCGTAAAAGATCTTTACTCGGGTGAAATTTTGGCTGATCTCGCGACGCACGGTTCGCGGTGGTTGGCAGCTCAGGGTGGAGAAGGTGGTCGCGGCAATGCGCGTTTTTTGTCGAATCGTCGTCGCGCACCAAAATTTGCCGAGCAAGGTGAACACGGTTTAGAGCGTTGGCTCAAACTTGAAATGAAGTTGATGGCCGACGTTGCGTTGGTCGGGTTTCCTAATGCTGGCAAGAGCACCTTCATTAGTTCGGTTTCGGCAGCCAAGCCGAAGATCGCCAATTATCCGTTCACGACACTCGAGCCACATCTCGGTGTCGTGCGTTTGAACAACACGACAGAGTTCGTGATTGCTGACATTCCGGGCATCATCGAAGGTGCGAGCCAAGGCAAGGGTCTCGGCGATCAGTTTTTGCGCCACATCGAGCGCGCACGAGTGCTTTGCGTGCTGATCGATTTGGTTTCGATGGAAGAGATTTCACCAGCCGATCAAGAAGAAATTTTGCTGCGCGAATTGAAGGCATATCAGCCTGAACTGCTTGATCGCCCGCGCTTAATTGTTGCTACTAAAACCGATTCGGCGACGCCCGAGGCCATTGCAGCATGGAATGGCCCGAAGATTTCGGCAGTTACTGGTGATGGTGTGCGCGATGTGTTGAACAAATTGGCTGTGCTCGTGGCAGAAGCAAGAACAACAGAACCTGCACCGATCGGCCCAGTTACATTTCGTCCAGAACCTCAAGGCACACGCGTTGAGCGCATCGGTAGCAACGAATTTCGTCTACATGGTCGTGACATCGAGCGCTCTATTGCGTTAAATGACCTGACCAACGCTGATGCATTGAACTACATCGACGATCGCATGTCGCGGCTCGGCATTCCACGACTGTTGGCACGTGCCGGTGCAACCGAAGGCGCAATCGTGTGGATTGGCACATTCTCGTTTGATTACACGC
>JANRBC010000154.1 GCA_030727685.1 Ilumatobacteraceae bacterium | reverse complement strand
TCAGCGGGCCGATACAGACGCCCTCGCAGAGTTGCACCCTCTGACTCGAACTCAATCTTCTCGTAATTCATAACCGAATTTTCGACCATCGTGCGACCCTCGTTAATCAAGTGTATGAACTACCCGAATGTAATTAATAATTTTTTGTGCACAGTTTGTCAGCCTGCTGAACAAACTCACCAACAATATCGTTATCGATAAGTCTGTCGCTTTAGCGCGGTAAGTGCTTGCGCCCGATACCCGTGCGCAATGCAATACCCCAACGCGTCACCAACACCATCGACTCGCGCATAATTTTTGTGTTCATTTTTGAGTCACCATACGCGCGGTCGACATAATTGATCGGCACTTCGACAACATCACCAAGATTGTTGCGTGAGATTACGAAAGCCATCTCGGTTAAAAACGCATAACCATCTGCTGTCAATTCAGCAAGCTTGATTTGTGCTAGATGTTTCGCCGAATAAGCACGAAAGCCACTTGTGCAGTCTTTAATTTTTAGTTTCAAACAAAATGCTGTGTATAAATTGCCCCATCGTGATAGCAATCGCCGAAACAGTGACCAATTCGTCACTTGACCACCGGCAACATATCGCGAACCGATTGTTAGGGCAGTGTTTTCTTTAACTCGAGAGATGAGCTGCTCAAGAACCGCCGGATCATGCGAAAAATCGGCATCCATCGTGGCAATCACGTCATAGTTATCGCTAATCGCTGCGCGTATCGCATCGCGACTTGCTGCGGCGTAACCGCGGTTGGCGGTGCGAGTCATGACTTTGATTCGACCCAGTCGGTCTGCAACTTCTTTAGCAATCTGGGAGGTGCCGTCAGGGCTGTTGTCGTCAACAACCAAAATGTCTGTGTTTGGTGCGTCACTGCGTACTTGAGTAAGGAACCGTTGAATGTTGTCGGCTTCGTTATAGGTCGGAACTATTACAACTGAGCGCACTAGTTAAACGCTACTTGGTGGTTAAACCAGCGAGGGCCAGTGCTTGAGCGACAGTTTCTGCTGGTTGAAGTTTGATGCCAGAAATTTTCAAGTCTTTAGCACTGCTCGCAGGAATAATCGCGCGAGTGAAACCCAATCTTGCTGCTTCACCAAGTCGACGGGCTGTGTTGCTGGCTTGACGCAATTCGCCGGCCAAACCAACTTCACCACACGCGACAAGATCTTCAGGTAATGGCTTATCTGTTGCTGCCGAAACAAGCGCCAAACATAAACCTAAATCTGCGCCTGGTTCACTCAACTTCACCCCGCCAACAACTGAGGCAAACACTTCGTGTTGTGCGAGATTGACACCAGCGCGCCGTTCGAGCACCGCCAACAACATCGCTAGTCGACCTGAGTCGACACCTTGGGCCGAACGACGCGGCGAAACATGCGAAGGCGACAAATTGGTTAGTGCTTGAACTTCAACGAGCAAAGGGCGATGGCCTTCGAGAGCAGGTACGACAATCGAACCTGGCACACCAGCACGGCGGTCAGCCAAAAACAATTTGCTGGCATCGGGCACACTGCGAAGGCCGAGTTCGGTCATCTCAAATAATCCCAATTCATTTGTCGAACCAAAGCGATGCTTAACTGCCCGCAAAAGCCTCAACGCATGATGCCGTTCGCCCTCAAACGACAAAACAGTGTCAACAACATGTTCGAGCACACGTGGCCCAGCAAGCCCACCATCTTTCGTGACATGACCGACCAACACAATTGGCAGATCGCGTGCTTTTGCCTCTTGCACAAGTCGATGCGCGCAACCGCGAACTTGCGAAACAGAACCAGGCGCCGAATTTAATTGCGGATCAGCAATTGCTTGAATACTGTCGATAATCACGAGCTCGGGTTTTACCTGCTCGATTGCATTAACAATATTTGTCAACGACATTTCGGCGACAAGCCACAAGTTTGGTTTGATTGCACCAAGTCGTTCGGCTCGCAGTCGCACTTGTTGCGCCGACTCTTCGGCAGTTACGTAAAGTGTTTTGCCCGACCATGCGGCGAGCAATTGCAACAACAATGTTGATTTGCCAATGCCTGGTTCACCGCCGAGAAGAGTCACCGAACCTGGCACGAGACCACCACCCAACACGCGGTCAAGTTCTTCGACGCCGGTCATTGTTGGTTTAGAAACTTTGGCGTCCAGCGCGTCGATTGGTTTTGGTTCGCCAGGTGGCACAAGTGCCATGCCGGTTGCGATTGAAATTAATTCTTCGTCACCTTCAACATCTTCGACAAGGCTGTTCCATGCTCCGCAGGCACCGCATCGCCCCGCCCACTTCGGAACCCCAGCACCGCATTCGGTGCATCTATATACGGTGCGAAGTTTTACCATCTCGCACTAGACATTATTCG
>JANRBC010000153.1 GCA_030727685.1 Ilumatobacteraceae bacterium | reverse complement strand
CCCTCGATGGCGAAAATCATTTCAACAACTCTTTCACGAGTTCGTCGAGTTCGCTTGCACTGATTTCGCCCGCCTTTTGACCAACAATCAGGCCCTGCGGGTCAATAGCCAAAGTAACCGGGGCAGTCGCAATGCCCAATTGTGAGATAAACAGCCCATTTTTATCGAGGAGTAATTCGAACTCTACGCCGTATTGCGAAGCGAACTCTTTGGCAACAGTTGCTGAGTCTTTGATGTTGACGCCAACGAATCGCACTTGATCGCGATATTGCGTGTCGGCGTTGGCAAGTGCTGGTAATTCACGACGGCATGGTTCGCAGGTCGAATACCAGACGTTAATAATTAGTGGTTTATTCAGCAGGCTCTGGGTTGAAACTTCTTGACCCTCAACGTTTTCTAGTTTGATCGCTGGCAATTGAGAACCAATCAGAAGACTGTTGGTTGCGATGCCGTCGCTAGAAAGATCTATCGAATTTGACAATGTATAACTGGGCGTGTCGGTGTCGTTGAGAACTCGAGTCACAACGAATCCGAAAAAAACGACTAAAAAAGCAACTAGCGCTTGTTTAAAGAAACGCGTTCTGGCAGGCACGAAAGCAGACTACCGACTGCTTTTGACACCCACCAGAACGCGTACTTATTGCGCAGCTAAGCAACCCAGTGCTCGGGGAGAGGCACCTCTGTGATTGTTAACACCGCATGAGACTTCGTGACCGGACGACCGCGGGGTCGCTTTGTTGTGCGAATGCGACCCTCTTCAATTAACTCGCCACCCCAAACTCCCCATGGTTCACTGCGGGCCAGTGCGCCCGCTAAACAATCAGCCTTGCTCGTACAGCGCGCACAAATTGCTTTGGCCCGCGCCATGTCGACGAACTCTTCTGAGAAGAACAAATACGACAATGTTCCGTTGCCGTCGTTACAGCGCATCGGGGACAGAATGAATTCTGGGTTGTCGTCGATTGCGAGTTTAAAGTTTTCACTCGCCGTCTCGTTTTTGATCTGTGTATCTAACATTGTCATTTCTTTTCCTTTCGTTTGTTGTGGTTGTTGCTGGATTTAGCCAGATTGGCTTCACGTCGGAAAAACAAAAAGACCGCCGGGTTTTCACCCGACGGTCTCGTGGATCTCTCCGACGTGAAATCTATTTACGTCGTAAGCCCCTCGAGATGTCGGGCCGGTGGTTTGGTTGAATAATCAACGAAACTTTTCGTTGTACCAAACCAGCGTGATTTGCTTGATTTGGTCACGAAATTGGTAAATTTCGCCGCGCACGATTTGAACGCGCGCGCATTGACGACGCGGACGTTGAGCGCATAGCCAGTGGCTAGTGCCGATGGATTCAAAATCGTGGTGAACATGAAACATCTATGCAACCATGTCCGCCGAGCAATTCCAAGCGATTTAATTTTGTCATTGCTCGAAAGCCATTTGAGCCAATACTGGCTAGGGTTTCAGCATGACTGCGGCCAGCCCGAATGATGGCGCTCAAAGTGTGCAATCGGCGCAAAAACCACAACATAAGACACGTCAAGCGCCAAGCGTTTTGCCCGAGTCGGGTCGCAGGTTCTCTGTCGTACGCAAGGTGCGCCTTGGTGATGTAACGCCGAAAGGTCGGTTACGTCTGGATGCAGTCGCGAGATATCTACAAGACGTCGCCACAGATGATTCACTCGATGGCGGCTACGACGAACCGCATTCGTGGGTTGTGCGCAGAACTCAGATGTGGGTGACGAGTTTTCCGAAATATTTGGATCAAGTCGAACTGACCACTTGGTGTGGGGCACTTGGCTCGCATTGGGCAGAGCGTCGCACGCAAATGAAATGTGATGGCGTTGTTGCAATTGAGTGCGCTGCATTATGGGTGCGAGTTGATTTCAAAACGATGAAACCCGTTGCGCTCTCGCCCGAATTGATTGAGTTATTGCAAACTGCGACCGGTGGTCGAAAAATTTCGTCGCGACTTGAAATCGGCAAAAATTTGCCAGACCTAAATAGCAACGGCGCAACATCACAAGATTGGCCAATTCGGTTCAGCGATATGGATGCAGTTGGTCACCTAAACAACGCTGCATATTGGGAAGTGCTCGAAGAATATCTAGGCGCTAATTCTGGTCAGCGTGCGCCACTGTTAGCCACCGTCGAGCATCATGGTGCAATTGACCCAGGCAACAAAGTGCGCATCGTCACTCAAAAATTAGACGGTCGAGTTGTCTTGCGTCATGTGCTTGCCGACAACACTGTTGCTGCAGTTACTGAACTTATTTTGGGGTAACTGTAATTTCTTTGAACACGTTCTCGCGGTAAAACTTCAATTCACGAATGCTTTCACGCACATCATCGAGTGCGCGGTGTGC
>JANRBC010000152.1 GCA_030727685.1 Ilumatobacteraceae bacterium | reverse complement strand
GTGGTTTTTCTCACTCTCCGACCTCCCCGTCGAATTAGGTAGAAGCCAGAACGGCTTCTAGTGGGTCAAAGTGTACCAGTGTCTCCCGTCACTAGGTATTTACGGTCGCAGGCGATACTGACAAATACGGGCGAATTCGGCCGAATCAAGGCTGGCACCGCCGACCAGTACCCCGTCGATATCGGGCTGCGACATGATCTCAGAAATGTTGCTCGCTTTTACGCTGCCGCCATATTGCAATCGAACTGAACTTGCAACAGTCGCAGAACTGATCTTGGCGATCTCTTCACGGATCGCACTTATCACTCGTTGAGCGTCGTCTGCTGTTGCGGTTTTTCCTGTTCCGATTGCCCAAATTGGTTCGTATGCGATCACCATTGACTTAATTTGCTCATGCGAACGTTTTTCTAACGCGCTTCGTAACTGTCCCAAAACTTTGTCATAAGTCTTACCTGCCTCACGCTCGGCCAAAGTTTCACCCACACAAATGATCGGCGTCATTTTGTTTTTTTGAATTGCGACAATCTTGCTTTGAACTAGTTCACTAGTTTCGCCAAAGATTTCACGTCGCTCACTGTGGCCGACGATCACATAATTAACATTCAGCTTTGCCAGAAACGCCGCAGAGACTTCGCCTGTAAACGCGCCAGAGTCTGACTCATGACAGTGCTGTGCGCCAAGTATGAATTTAAGTTCATCTGCATCGATCAAAGTTTGCACACTCCGCAAATCTGTGAATGGTGGGTGTATCGTCACATCGACCGCGGCGAAGTCATCTTTGGTTAAAAGGTATGCAAGTTTCTGCACACTTTGAATCGCTTCAAAGTGATTATGGTTCATTTTCCAATTGCCGCTGATTATCGGCTTGCGAGTCTCATTTGACATTTGGTGCTCCTCTTAAGGCGACAAGGCCCGGCAAGTCGCCAAGCTCAAGAAACTCTAATGATGCTCCGCCGCCAGTTGAGACATGGTCCACTTCGCTTTCTAACTTGAACTGCGCTAGTGCTGCTGCCGAGTCGCCGCCGCCCACAACTGTGAAAGCTTTTGTGTCGGCCATTGCTTGTGCGACAGTTCGTGTGCCAGATGCAAATCGGCTGTCTTCAAACATTCCCATTGGCCCATTCCAAAAAACGCTTCGGGCACCCATAATTATGTCGGCGAAAGCCGCAGCGCTACCCGGCCCGATATCCAGTCCTTTTGCACCGTCAGGCAGTCGCACACCAAAAGTCGCAAAATCACCGCGACTATCAAGACCGACAATATCTTCAGGCAGATGAATGGGTGTTTCGCCAGACATCAACTTTCTGCATGCATCAATCTGGTCTCGCTCACAAAGCGAATCTCCGATTGGCAGATTTTTTGCCGCAAGAAAGGTGAAACACATTCCACCCCCGATAACGAGTTCGTCGACAACTTTCATCAAGGCCTCAATGACTCCTAATTTGTCGCTGATCTTTGCCCCTCCGAGAACTGCAACAAACGGACGTTTCGGACTAGAGCGCATTTGATCTAAGACTTCAAGTTCTCGCTGCAACAATCGACCAGCCGCAGACGGAAGCGACTTTGGTGGACCAACGATCGATGCGTGCGCACGATGTGTTGCACCAAATGCATCATTGACATAAACGTCTATTCCTTGAATTAGTTTTTCAACAAACTTCGCGTCATTTGACTCTTCTCCCTCATCGAAGCGCAAGTTTTCAAGAAGAGTCACATCTGGCGCAAGTTCGTTAAGCCTCTTACGAATTGGGTCAAGCGAATACTTTGCAACTGGCTTACCTTTTGGGCGTCCAAGATGGGTTGCGCAAATAACCTTGGCGCCTCTAGTTGTCAGCCAATTTAAAGTTTCAAGAGAACTTCGAATTCGAAAATCATCAACGATCATTCGATTGTCGTCTGGCCCCGACATCGGCACATTGAAATCAGTGCGAACGAGCACGGTCTTGCCGTGCAAGTCACCAAGATCTTCTAGATGCGCAATCATTTAGCGACTAAGTGCAGCCCCAATGAATGCAGTCATATCTACTAATCGATTCGAGTAACCCCATTCGTTGTCGTACCAGCCCAAAACTTTGACGAGCGAGCCCATGCTCATCGTCAAATCTTTATCAAAAACACAACTATGAGGGTTCGTCACAACATCACTTGACACAATCGGATCGCTGCAATATTCAAGAATTCCTTTTAGCGAACCGTCGGCGGCTGCTTTGAAGGCTGCATTAATTTCGTCAACTGTCGCAGGTTTTTTGAGATTGGCTACAAAGTCGGTTATCGAGCCGGTCGGCACAGGCACGCGTAGCGAAGTTCCGTCAAGTTTGCCTCTCATAGATTGCATAACAAGGCTCGTTGCTCGAGCAGCACCGGTACTAGTCGGAATAATATTTATCGCCGCCGCTCTCGCTCGACGCAAATCACTATGAGGACCATCAACGATTGACTGATCGCCGGTATACGCATGAATAGTTGTCATTAGGCCATTCTCTACACCGAATGCATCGTCCAAGACTTTGACTAGTGGCACAAAGCAGTTGGTCGTGCAACTCGCGTTAGAAACCACCTGATGCTTTTTGGGGTCAAAGTCTTTGTGATTTACACCGTAAACAAAGGTGGCATCTGCATTTGTCGCAGGCGCAGACACAACTACGCACTTCGCGCCCGCTTCTAGGTGGGCTGCAGCTTTGTCGCGATCAGTAAAAAAACCAGTCGACTCAATTACGACGTCCACCCCGAGTGATCCCCAGCCCAAATCTTTTGGGTCACGCTTTGATAACACCTTAAGAATTTTCGAATCAATACTGATGCCTTCATCGGTTGCTTCGATCTTGTTTGGCAATACTCCGAGCACCGAGTCATACTTCAACAAATGAGCCATCGTCTTGATAGCGCCAAGGTCGTTCACTGCGACTATCTCAATATCAGCACCCGATTGCTTCACTGCTCGATAAAAATTTCGTCCGATGCGACCAAAACCATTAATTCCAACTCGTGTTGTCATGCTCGAATCTTAGTCAGATCGAGGTTTTAACGAGAAATGTCGCGATGTGTCACTCGCGGATTCTGGCCACTTTGAATCAACCAGTTTTTCAACTGCTCAGCGATAACAACCGAACGATGACGACCGCCTGTACATCCGATGGCCACCGTCAGATAACTCTTCCCCTCATCTTTGTAAGCCGGCAAAAGCAAATTCAACATCTGCGAAAGTTGATCGAGAAATCTAGTTGAGTTTTCTCGAGCCATCACATAAGTTCGCACCGGCTCGTCAAGCCCTGAAAGTGGTCGAAGGTTCTCGTCCCAATGCGGGTTCGGCAAAAACCTCACATCAAATACGAGATCAACATCAAGTGGTAAGCCGTGTTTGTATCCAAATGAGACGACTGATACTTGCATTGCATCAAGTACACCGTCCTGAGTGAACAAGTCACCCAACTGTGACTTCAACTGATGAATAGTGAGGTTCGTCGTATCAATGACTAGATCTGCTTCGGCCTTAACAGGCTCAAGCATCGAACGTTCTTTGGCGATGGCTTCTTCAACACCTGAGTTTCGTTCGGCAAGAGGATGCTTACGTCTCGTTGCGCCATAGCGCTTAATCAGTTCGGTGTTCGTGGCGTCCAAGAACAACATTCGAACTCGATGCCCAGAGGTACGCATGCGTTTCAGAACAGCAATCGCACCAACTTGAGCAGTCGGTGTGCCGACCACAAGGGCCAACTTCGATAATGACTCACCTGCCGCCGCAATCTCCACGACCTTGTCAATCAACTCAGTTGGCATATTGTCGACAACGAACCAACCCAGATCTTCTAAATCGTCTGCAGCCTGAGACCGCCCTGCTCCAGAAAGGCCCGCAATTAAAAGAATGTCAGCCACTGCTAATCAGGCTACCTAGGTCTCGTTATTCGGCGTTGAATGAAAATGCTCGTACACGGCGTCAGCCGTACTTTTGGGCAGCCATTTCAAATCAGATAGCTGTTCGCGAGTGGCTTTCTTGACTTCCTTTACTCCGCCAAGCGCAGCGACAAGTTTCTTTGTCCTCGCAGGTCCGAGTCCTGAGATGCCGTCGAGTTCGCTTTTAGTCATGCGCTTACCCCGCAGTTCGCGATGAAATCGATTGGCAAACCTGTGCGCCTCGTCACGAATCACTTGCAACATAAACAGCGCATCACTTCCTCGCGGCACCTCTACTGGCTCACTTCGACCCGGAATAAAAACTTCTTCGAGCTTTTTCGCCAGCGACGCAACAGGTATCTCATGCTCAAGGCCAAGTTCGCGAACAACCTGCTCAGCGACACTCAACTGACCTTTGCCACCATCAACCAATAGAAGTTGCGGTGCATAAGAAAATTTGCCGGGTCGTTCACCGCGCTCATTTACTGGTTGGTCGCGTTCCTTTATATAAGCGCTGAGACGTCGGGTGAGTACCTCGCGCATCGCCGCATAGTCATCGTTGCCTTGTCCGCTCTTGATCTTGAATCTTCGATAATCACGCTTGAGGGGTAAACCATCTTCGAGCACAACCATCGAGCCCACATAATCGGTGCCTTGCAGATGCGCCATGTCATAGCACTCGATACGAAGTGGCGCCTCGGGCAAACCGAGCAAGTCTTGCAATTCGCTTAATGCACGCGATCGCGCTGTGTGGTCTGCTGCGCGACGAAGACGGTGGCGATTTAGTTCTTGTTTGGCATTCAGTGTCACCAACTCGTGCAACTCACGCTTGTCGCCCCGATGGGGCACTCGAATTTCAACTTTGGTGCTCTTGGTCTGTGTTAGCCACTGCTCTAAAAGTTCTTTGCGGTCTGGTTCAATCGGCAACACCACGATCTTTGGCAGACCCAAAATTGGAGCATCGTCATAGAGTCGTTCAACCACGAGCGCTGCCAAACCCGAACTTGTAACGTCTTCAACTTTGTCGACAATAAAACCTTTGCGCCCGACAACTCGGCCTTTTCGTACATAAAAAATCTGAACTGCAGCCTCAAACTCGTCTTCAGCAATACCAATTATGTCGAGATCTTCATCACGCTCTCCGACCATTTGCTGGCGCTCAAGAGCAAGTTTGATCGCTTCGAGTTGATCTCGAAATTTTGCCGCACGTTCAAAGTCTTGCGAACGAGCACTTTCGGACATTTGCCCTTCAAGCCGCGAGACAACAGCATCACTTTCGCCATCCATGACTTGCAGAAAATCATTAACCAAATTGCTGTAAGTTTCGGCGGTCACCGACCCAACACATGGGCCTGAACACTTTTCAATATGAAACAACAAACACGGTCTTCCAAGTCTCTCGTGCTGTTTGAACGTCGCAGATGAACATGTGCGAATCGGAAACGTCTTCAACAACAAGTCGAGTGTCTCGTGAATTGCCCACGGGTGAGGATATGGACCGAAATATTTTGTACCTTTGCGCTTTCGACCTCGCATCACCATGGCCCGCGGCCACTGCTCATCAATCGTGACAGCCAAAAACGGGTAACTCTTGTCGTCTCGAAGGCGAATATTGAATCGCGGCGAATATCGATTAATCAGACTGTGCTCAAGAATCAGCGCCTCTACTTCATTGCGCACTTCTATCCACTCGACACTTTGCGCCGCTTCAACCATGTTGTTTGTTCGCGGATGCAAACTGTCGGCCTTCGCGAAATAACTGTTTATGCGGGCGCGCAAATTGTTGGCCTTGCCAACGTAAATCACTCGGCCTGCACCATCCTTAAATTGGTACGAACCTGGTGTTTCAGGTATTACACCCGATGGGCGTTGCATAATCGCGAACTATTTCTTTGCAATCTTTTTGGGCTTCACGGTCTTCGAGTCATTCAAGATTGGCGCTAGATATCTGCCGGTGTGAGACCCTTTTACTTTTGCGACATCTTCTGGCGATCCTTCAGCAATAACCAAACCTCCTCCGCTGCCACCTTCGGGACCGAGATCAATCACCCAATCGGCAGATTTAATAACGTCCAAGTTGTGCTCAATCACCAACACGGTGTTGCCTGAGTCGACCAGTCTTGCTAGAACGATCAACAGTCGACGAACGTCTTCAAAATGCAAACCAGTCGTCGGTTCGTCGAGCAGATAGATCGTGCGCCCCGTGCTTCGCTTTGAAAGTTCGCTTGCAAGTTTCACCCGCTGCGCCTCACCGCCAGAAAGAGTTGGCGCCGACTGGCCAAGTCGAACATATGCCAAACCAACGTCCACGAAAGTTTGCATATGACGTGAGATGCGAGGTTGATTAGCAAAGAATTCAACTGCGTCGCCAATCGGCATATCTAAAATCTCGGCAATATTTTTGCCTTTGAATGCAATGTCAAGAGTGTCTCGGTTATATCGAGCGCCCTTGCAAACTTCACACGGCACATAAACATCGGGCAAAAAGTGCATTTCTATTTTGATGGTCCCGTCACCCGAACATGCCTCGCAACGTCCGCCGGGCACATTAAAACTGAAGCGACCCGGCTGATATCCACGAACTTTTGCTTCCGGAGTCGACGCAAAGAGTTTTCGAATGTCGTCGAATACCCCCGTATAAGTCGCCGGGTTCGAACGTGGCGTGCGACCAATCGGTGATTGATCCATATCGATGACTTTGTCGAGGTGCATGACACCATCAACGCCAGTGTGTCTACCTGGCGCATCTTTTGATTTGTAAATCTTTTGCATTAGCGACGGCAACAAAATGTCACGAATGAGAGTGCTTTTGCCACTACCTGAAACTCCGGTTACTGCCACAAAACATCCAAGTGGAATTTTCACGTTCAAATTTTTGAGATTGTGCTCGCGCGCACCGCGTATTGTCAGAAACTCTTTGCCTGGCTTACGGCGCATTGCAGGCACATCGACACTTCGTTGCCCTGAAAGATACTGACCTGTAATCGAGTCTTTAACTTTGAGCACACCCTTAACCGGGCCGCTATAGACAACCTGCCCGCCATGCTCGCCCGCCCCTGGGCCGATGTCTACTAACCAGTCACTCGACCTGATTGTGTCTTCATCGTGCTCGACAACAATCACGGTGTTGCCGAGATCGCGCAATCGCTGCAGTGTCTCAATCAACCGATGATTGTCTCGCTGATGTAGACCGATACTTGGTTCATCTAATACATAGAGCGTTCCAACAAGACCCGAGCCGATTTGGCTTGCCAGACGAATACGTTGTGCTTCTCCACCAGCGAGAGTGCCGGCCGCACGAGAAAGCGTCAAGTAGTCAAGACCAACATCTAACAAGAACCCAAGCCGCGCGTTGATTTCTTTAGTGATTCGTTCAGCAATCATTGAATCACGGTCTGATAGTTCAAGATCAGCAAGAAACTTTGCCGATTCACCAATCGACAAGTCACAAACATCTGAAATGTGCTTTCCTTCGACGAGAACGGCCAAAGATTCTGGCTTCAGTCGAGCACCTTTGCAAGATGGACAAGGCACTTCACGCATGTAACTCTCGAATTGTTCACGAGCGTTATCGCTCTCGGCACTTTCATGCCGACGCTTGATCCACGGAATTACTCCTTCATATGACGTGCTGTATTCACGCGTACGACCGTATCGATTGCGATACTTGACCATCATGTTGTCGTCGACACCATTCATAACGATTTTCTGTGCTTTTGCTGAGAGCTTCGACCACTTCTTATCAAGATCGATCTCAAATCTGTCGGCAACAGCCTCAAGCATTCGCGTGAAATATTGAGTGTGAGCAGATCTCCATGGAGCAATTGCTCCTTCATTGATGCTCAGATTCGGGTCAGGCACCACTAGTTCAACATCGACTTCATACTTTGTGCCAAGACCGAGACAATTTGCACATGCACCGAATGGTGAATTAAACGAGAAATTTCTTGGTGCTAATTCTTCGTAGCTATCACCACACTTCGGACAGGCCAAGTGTTGACTGAAAGTGATTGGCTCACCACCGTCAACTATTTCAATCTCAGCCACACCGTTTGCCAAGCGAAGCGCAGTTTCAAGCGAATCAGTTAATCGACGCGTTATACCATCACGGCGAACTAAGCGATCAACGACGATGTCAATCTGATGTTGTTCATATTTCGCAAGCCGAGTTGGCTTTTTAAGAAACTCGCTAATCTCAACCACTTCGCCGTCAACTCGAGCACGAGAAAAGCCCTGTGACGCGAGTTCTTGCAACAAAGTGTCGTACTCGCCTTTTCTACCTCGAACTACTGGAGCCAGAATTTGAAAACGAGTACCTTCATCAAATTTCATGATTCGATCAACAATTTGTTGAGGGGTCTGCCTTGATAGTCGCGTCATGTCACGCGAGCAATGCTGAACACCGATTCGTGCATACAAAAGGCGCAAATAGTCGTAGACCTCAGTAATCGTGCCGACTGTTGATCTTGGATTGCGGGAAGATGATTTTTGATCGATCGAAATCGCTGGGGACAAACCGTCAATCAAGTCAACGTCTGGCTTGTCCATTTGCCCTAAGAACTGACGCGCATACGAACTAAGTGATTCGACATACCGACGCTGACCTTCGGCGTAAATCGTGTCGAATGCCAAACTCGATTTACCTGAACCCGAGAGACCTGTCAATACGATCAGCTTGTCGCGAGGCAGCTCAACACTTATATTTTTTAAATTGTGCTCACGAGCACCACGCACAACTATCTGATTTGCCATCACAGGCAGGCTACAAAGTGTTAGTGGGCATCTCGTAACTCGCGCTTGAGTTCTTTTATTTCATCCCTGAGACGTGCGGCATACTCAAATTTCAGTTCTTCGGCAGCCAAATTCATCTCTTCTTCAAGGGTCATTATTAGGCGTGCCAGTTCACTTTCTGGAAGAGCCCGAAGCTCGCGAACAACCTTGTCGCGTTCATGGTCTTTTCGCTTGCCCTTTCCGGGCATCGGTGCGGTGTTGCTCGGGCGCAATACCGACAAGATGTCACCAATCGCCTTGCGCACTGTTTGTGGGTCAATGCCATGTTTTAGGTTGTAAGCGATCTGTAACTGTCGACGCCGTGCAGTCTCAGAAATCGCGTATTCCATTGCGGCTGTTCGGTTGTCGGCGTACATAATGACTTGACCGTCAACATTTCGAGCCGCGCGTCCGATCATCTGAATAAGCGACGTCTGACTACGAAGGAAACCCTGCTTGTCGGCATCCAAAATAGCGACAAGTGAAACCTCGGGTAGGTCTAGACCTTCGCGCAATAGATTGATGCCAACCAAAACGTCAAACTCACCCAACCGAAGCGCCCGCAAGATCTCAATTCGCTCAATGGTGTCGATATTCGAGTGCAGATACCTGACTCGCAGACCTTGCTCAATTAGATATTCTGACAAGTCTTCAGACATCTTTTTGGTCAACGTAGTCACAAGTGTTCGATCGCCTTGGGCGGTTTTCGATTTGATCATCTCAATCAGGTCATCAATCTGACCTTTTGTTGGCCTAACAATGACTTCTGGGTCAATCAAACCCGTGGGACGAACTATTTGTTCAACAACCTGGTCACTCAGTTCGATTTCGAATTTTGCAGGTGTCGCTGAGAGAAACACGCATTGATTTAAACGCTCCATTGTTTCTTCGAAGCGCAACGGGCGGTTATCCATTGCCGAAGGAAGTCGAAAGCCGTGTTCGACCAATGTTTGTTTTCGACTTCTGTCGCCAGCAAACTGCCCGTGAAGTTGAGGTACGGCGACATGACTTTCATCAATTACAAGCAAATAGTCTTTTGGAAAATAGTCGAGCAGAGTAAAAGGCGGCTCTCCTGGCTGTCGACCGTCGATATGCATTGAATAGTTTTCAATGCCGTTGCAATAGCCGACTTCTTTCATCATTTCTAAGTCGAACATCGTTCTCATTCGAATGCGCTGAGCCTCTAAAAGCTTGTTTTGTGATTCAAATATTTTCAATTGTGAAGCAAGTTCTGTTTCGATGTTCGCCATTGCGACGCGCATCCGCTCTTCGCCAGCAACATAGTGTGTCGCCGGAAAAATCACTACTTCACTCAATTCGCGAAGTGTCTCACCCGTAACCGGGTCAACTACGGTAATTCTCTCGACCGTGTCCCCGAACATTTCGATGCGTGTAACGGTTTCGTCGTACGCCGGATGCACCTCGATTGTGTCGCCCCGAACTCGAAAGTTTCCGCGACCAAGCGTCATATCATTGCGGTCATATTGAAGCTCTACAAGGCGCGCCAAAATACTTCTCTGGTCGTAATCAACCCCGGTGTGCAGTTCAAGAAGGTTTCCGCGATATTCGCCGGGGTCACCCATACCGTAAATGCAACTCACCGATGCGACAACAATCGTGTCGCGTCGTGTCAGCAGCGCTGCAGTTGCCGAATGTCTCAAGCGATCAATTTCATCGTTGATCGATGAATCTTTTTCAATAAATGTGTCGCTCGACGCGATATATGCCTCAGGCTGGTAGTAGTCGTAATAACTAACGAAGTATTCGACACGATTATTTGGAAAGAACTCGCGCATTTCTTGAGCCAACTGGGCAGCGAGAGATTTATTCGGCGCCAAGATCAGTGTCGGTCGTTGAACCTGCTCGATCGTCCACGCGATTGTTGCTGACTTACCTGAGCCAGTGATACCCAGCAAAGTTTGAAACCTGTCACCGCGATTTACTCCGGCGGCGAGCTTTGCAATCGCCTCGGGTTGATCGCCTGCTGGCTTAAACGGAGATTCAACTACAAATTTGCGGTCAATCATTTCAGCGATTTGATCCACGACCAAGCTAGATCAACTTTTCGAGATAACTCGTCGCGATCGCCCGAGTTATCAATGACATGGTTTGCAATTGCAAGACGTTGCTCGCGTGTCGCTTGTTTGGCAATTCGTGCTCGAGCGTCGTCAGCGCTCATGTTTCGTTGCTCAACCAAACGTTTGATTGCGATTTCACTGTCAAGATCAACCACGAGAACTCCGTCAAGTCCTTCGCGTGGATTTTCGACAAGCAAAGGAATATCAAGAACGACTACTTTCTGGGTGCTACGAAAGCTTTCAACTCTTTCGTTCATGACACGTCGAACAATCGGGTGAATCAACTGATTAAGATTCTTCAGCATTGATTCGTCGGCGAAAACTTTTTTAGCAATTGCTGCACGATCTAAAGACCGATCAGCACTAACAACCTCTGAGCCGAACAGCTCAACCATCTTTTCGTAAACTTCGGCACCAGGCTGCTGCAACTCGCGCACTATTAAATCGGCGTCGATCACCTCGGCGCCTCGGTCTGTGAGCAGACGAGCAACCTCAGATTTACCCGAACCAATACCCCCGGTTAATCCAATGAGAATCATCAGATACTTACCGTATCTAGTACTGAATTTTTAATCAGCCAGCGCTTGGTTCTTCAGTTGTCTTTGCTGCGTCTGCGGGTGCGGCATTGGGATCAAAAAACTCGGCCCATGCTGACTCTCGTGTTGAATCATCACCGCTGACCCAGTTTCCTTGTTCGTCGGTCTGAAACTGACCGCGATATTCTTCGGCTAATTCTCCGCCTTCGGCTGCTTGCTTGATTGACAGACTGATTCGTCGACGAGCAAGGTCAAGATCAATGATCTTCACCCAAAGCTCTTCACCTGGTGTAACAACTTGCTCGGGCGCCTCAACATGATGTGTCGACATTTCTGAGATGTGGACAAGACCTTCGATGCCGTCGCCAACTTGCACGAAGCCACCGAACGGAACAAGTTTTGTAACTCGACCGTAAACCAACTGACCAACTTGGTGGCTTGAAGCGAACTCTTGCCATGGATCTTGCTGAGTTGCTTTCAACGAAAGCGAAATTCGATCGCGTTCACGATCGATTTCAAGAACTTTGACCGAGACTTCGTCGCCAATCTTGACAACCGCTCCTGGATTGTCGACGTGCTTCCATGAAAGTTCAGAAACATGGATCAATCCGTCCATACCGCCGAGATCAACAAACGCACCGAACGCAACGACGCTCGAGATGCGACCAGTGCGAACTTCGCCGACGGCGATGTTCTCGAGGAAATCTGTCTGTGTGCCCTTTTGACTTTCTTCGAGCAAAGCACGACGCGAAAGCACAACATTGTTGCGCTGACGATCGAGTTCGAGAATTTTTGCAGTAATTCGCTGACCGAGGTACGGAGCGAGGTCACGCACACGGCGCAATTCGACAAGCGATGCTGGCAAGAAGCCACGCAAACCGATGTCAACGATCAAGCCGCCCTTGACCGCTTCAATGACTAGACCTTCAACTGTGCCATCAGCATTTTTAATTGCTTCGATGTCGCCCCATGCACGCTCGTACTGTGCGCGCTTCTTCGAAAGCAGCAGTCGACCCTCTTTGTCTTCAAGTGTGAGAATCAGAGTTTCGATCTTGTCGCCAAGTTTGACGATCGTGTTTGGGTCTGCATCGTGGCGAATCGAAAGTTCACGATTCAAAATAACGCCTTCGGTCTTATAACCGATTTCGACCAACACTTCATCGCGGGTGATTCGCACGACGGTGCCGGTTACAAGTTTTCCTTCTTTGAGCTCAACTATCGTCTCGTTGATCGAGTCTGCGAACGAAACATCTCGTTCTGTAACTTTGCGCGGGGTGTAATTGCCTTCGGCGTCGAATGTTCCCATTTCCGGGCTCGACATCATTTGAGTTGTTGACACTGTTATTACTTTCGGTGGATAGGAGAGGTGGATAGGACGCTTCAGCCTATCTGCGAC
>JANRBC010000151.1 GCA_030727685.1 Ilumatobacteraceae bacterium | reverse complement strand
GCAATTCAGATGTAAAGACCCAATGGGGTGACCTTCGTCGCAGGCAACTAAATTTGAATTCATGGCTGACACGAAGATGAAGATCGAATGTGTCTCAGCAAACGGCACCGACTTCTCTTATCTCGAGTGTGGCACTGGCAAACTGGCGTTGCTCCTGCACGGATTTCCTGACACGGCCCAAACCTGGCGCCACCTGATGCCCGAACTTGCAGACATGGGCTATCGAGTTATCGCGCCATTCATGCGTGGCTATGCACCAAGTGCAGTGCCTTCAGATGGCTGTTATCAAACTGCGATGTTGGCTCGCGATGCCAATGCGTTGCACGAAAATCTCGGCGGTGACAGTGAGTCTGTGATTATCGGTCACGACTGGGGTGCGCCAAGTTGTTACGGTGCTGCGATCGATGCACCAACACGCTGGCGCAAAGTTATTGGCATGGCAGTGCCTCCAACTGCTGCTCTCGGCATGGCGTTCGTTCAGAATCTTGAACAAATCAAAAAAAGTTGGTACATGTTTTTCTTCCAACACGGTCTTGCTGATCTAGTTGTCGGTGCAAACAATCATGCTTTCATCGAAATGTTGTGGCGCGACTGGTCGCCCGGTTACGACGCAAGTTTCGATCTCGAATCAATTCGCAAGTCGTTGGCCGACCCAAAGAATCTTCAGGCAGCACTTGGTTACTACCGCGCGACTCTTGGCGACGGCTACCGCGATCCACAACTTAGTGAGTTGCAAAATCAGATGGCCTCTGGCGTACCAACTCAGCCGTTGCTCTATCTTCATGGCGCAAACGATGGTTGCATTGGCGTCGACGTTGTCGAGTCAGCAAAAAAAATTGCACCCGCAAACGTGAAGTTTGAAGTCGTTGCAGCGGCTGGGCACTTTTTGCAACTCGAACAACCCAAAGTTGTTAACAAACTCATCTGCGATTTCTTGGCAAACTAGTTGATGTCAGCCTCGCAAAATCCGCTTCGCGACGGGTGGACTTTAATTGTCAAGCGCGAATGTGCAACTTGCGTGATGATCGTGCCTGTCATTGCCCATCTCGCACGCGAACTGACATCACTTACGGTTTACACACAAGATGACCCCAAATTTCCTGAAGGTGTTGATGCTGTTAACGATTTAGATTTAGCCGCCAGTTGGCATGCCGATATCGAAACTGTGCCAACACTAATTTTTCGCAAAAACGGTGCTGAAACTGCACGCACTGCGGGTTGGGTGCGAAAAGAATGGCGCGAATTAACCGGCATCGCTGACCTCGGCAGTGAACTTCCAGAATTTCGACCAGGTTGTGGTTCGATGAGCGTCGACCCCGACGTCGTCGACAAACTTCGCGTGCGATTCGGTGGCGAAGTCTTGCACGCTCGACGAATTGACATCGCGGCGGCAGAAGACGAATTCGAAGCGCTTTTTGCTCGCGGTTTCACTGATGGCTTACCAGTCGTGCCACCGACTCCTGAGCGTGTTATGAGAATGCTTGCTGGCACCTCGCGAGCGCCGCAAGAAGTTGTCGCGATTGCTCCCCCAGATTTGGTTGAACTAACTGTTGAAAAGATTGCGATTAATGCGGTGATGGCAGGTTGCCTTCCTGAATATTTGCCATGGGTGATCGCCGCGATCGAAGCAGTCTGCACTGACGAATTCAATATGCACGGCGTTCTTGCGACCACCATGCCAGTTGGCCCTGTGATTGTTTGCAATGGTCCGGGCACGCGTGCCATCGGCATGAACTCGGGTGTCAATGTTTTAGGTCAAGGTAATCGCGCAAACTTAACGATCGGTCGTGCTTTGCAACTCACAATCCGCAATGTCGGCGGTGGACGACCTGGCGAAGTTGATCGCGCGGCTCACGGCAACCCAGGCAAATTGAGTTTCTGCTTCGCCGAAGACGAAGTCGGTTCACCGTTCAGTTCGCTTTCAGTTTCACGCGGGTTCGATGCTTCGCAAAATACTGTCACAGTCTTCACTGGCGAAGGCCCACGTTGTGTCGTAGATCAACTTGCGCGCGAGCCAGAACATCTCGCACAAACTTTGGCTGCGTGTTTGCGAACAGTACATCACCCAAAGTTGCCATTTGCGTTTGATGCAATGTTGATTCTTGGTCCCGAACACGCTCGCGTTTTCGCACAAGCCAACTGGGGCCGCGAGCGCGTGTTGCAAGAAATCAACGATCGATTACAGATACCCGGCAAAGAAATTGTTCGCGGCGCAGGCGGCATGGCCGAGGGTGTTCAAGAGGCATTCAAAGACGCAACCTTGCCAAAATTTCGCCCAGGCGGATTACTCCTCGTGCACGCAGGTGGCCCCGCAGGTCTCTTCAGTGCCATCGTCGGCGGCTGGGTCAACGGCGCCCCCGGCAGCGACCCAGTCACTAAAGTTGTCTATCAATGAGCGTTTTAGTTTTTGGTGGGCGATCACCAATTGCGC